>JAUHWJ010000551.1 GCA_030424705.1 Alphaproteobacteria bacterium
GAGGATCTCGTGGCCGTCGCGAAGGACCGGATCGCGCCGGAGCCGCACATGCTCTCGCCCGACGGGAAATTCTCCTGGGAGGAGGTCGAGTGCCTCGGCGCTTGCGCCAACGCCCCGATGGCGCAGATCGGCAAGGACTATTACGAGGACCTGACGGCGGAGGGCTTCGCCCGGATCATCGACGAGTTCGCCGCCGGCAAGACGCCGAAGCCCGGCCCGCAGAACGGCCGCTTCGCCTCCGAGCCGCTGGGCGGGGAGACGAGCCTGAAGGTTCCCGCGAAGGAGCGGGAGGCGGCGAACGGCTCCGTCGCCCTCGCCCTCGCGCTCGGCGATACCGTTTCCCGCATCACGGACGGGCGGGGCATTTCCCGCCCCTCGGTCGCCCCCGCCGCCCCGAAGGGCGAGGCGCCTCAGCCGAAGGCGGAGCCCCGGCCCGCGGAGGCTGAGAAGATCGCGCGCCCGGCTGTCGAACCGGCGGTCCCGACTGTCGAGGAGATGGAGCCCGAAACGCTTTCCGCCCCCCGTGGCGGCGCGGCGGACGCCTTGCAGAAGATCGACGGCGTCGGCCCGAAGCTGGAGACGCTGCTGAACGAGATGGGCTTCTGGCATTTCGACCAGATCGCCGCCTGGGGGCCGAAGGAAATCGCCTGGGTCGACGCGCGGCTGAAGTTCAAGGGGAGAATCGAGCGGGACGGGTGGGTCGAACAGGCCCGGAAACTGTCCGCCGGATAGGGAGGAAAGCGAATGTCCGCCAGCATGTGCAGGGTCGTGTCCTACACGCTCGCGATCGTCGTCGCGGCGGTTGCGGCGCGGATGATCGTCGGGGAATTCGCCGTCGCCACGGTCGTTCTCTTCGTCCTTTTCGCCATCGGGCTCTGGACCTGGCTGCCGAAGCTGATCTGCCGCCAGCCGGCGCGGGCGGCGGGCGCCGCCGCGGCGCCCTTCACGCCGAAGCCCTCCATCCCCACGTCGACCTTGCCGCGGCCCGCGCCGCCAGCCCCGCGGGCGCCCGCGGTGACGGAGCCTGAGCCGGTCGCGCCCGTCGCGGCGCCTGCGGCCCCGGTTGCGGGCGGCCACTGGTCCGCCTCGGTCAAGGCTGAGAGCGGCATGGCCGCGAAGGCCGGGGGCCAGACCGCGATCAAGCCGACCGCGCCGCTGGCGGAGGAGGCGACGCTGCGCGACGGCGTCGGCTCCTGGAAATACGAGGCGCCGAAGGCGGCGCCGGCGGGCGCTGACGACCTCAAGAAGATCAAGGGCGTCGGCCCCGTCCTCGAAGGCAAGCTCCACGCGCTCGGCGTGCTCACCTATGCGCAGATCGCCGGCTGGACGGCGGAGGACGTGGCGCGGGTGGACGAGCAGCTGAACTTCAAGGGCCGGATCGAACGCGAAGGCTGGATCGAACAGGCGAAGGCGCTTTCGGGCGCCTGAGCCCCCGAAGAGACGGGAAGAGAGAGACATGCTGGACGACAAGGACCGGATCTTCACCAATCTCTACGGGATGCGCGACCGCAGCCTGAAGGGCGCGATGGCCCGCGGCTGCTGGGACGGGACGGCGGGCATCATCGCCCGCGGCCGGGACGCGATCGTGAACGAGATGAAGGCCTCCGGCCTCCGCGGCCGGGGCGGCGCGGGCTTCCCGACCGGGCTCAAATGGTCCTTCATGCCGAAGGAATCGGACGGGCGGCCCTCCTATCTCGTCGTCAACGCGGATGAATCCGAGCCCGGCACCTGCAAGGACCGGGAGATCATGCGCCATGATCCCCACACGCTGATCGAGGGCTGCCTCATCGCCTCCTTCGCGATGAACGCCCATGCCTGCTACATCTACATCCGCGGCGAATATGTGCGGGAGCGGGAGGCGTTGCAGGCCGCCATTGACGAATGCTATGACGCCGGTCTTCTGGGGAAGAACGCCGCGAAATCCGGCTGGGATTTCGACCTCTATCTGCATCACGGCGCCGGCGCCTATATCTGCGGGGAGGAGACGGCGCTTCTCGAGAGCCTCGAAGGCAAGAAGGGGATGCCGCGGCTGAAGCCGCCCTTCCCGGCGAATACCGGCCTCTACGGCTGCCCGACGACGGTGAACAACGTCGAGAGCATTGCGGTGGCGCCGACGATCCTCCGCCGCGGGGCGGACTGGTTCGCCTCCTTCGGGCGGGCGAACAACGCGGGCACCAAGGTCTTCGCCATTTCCGGCCATGTGAACCGGCCCTGCGTCGTCGAGGAGGCGATGTCGATCCCCTTCGACGAGCTGATCGACCGGCATTGCGGCGGCATCCGCGGCGGGTGGGACAACCTGAAGGCCGTGATCCCTGGCGGCTCCTCCGTGCCCCTTCTCCCCGGCGAGATGATGCGCGACGGCGCGATCATGGATTTCGACTGGCTGAGGGAGCAGCGCTCCGGCCTCGGCACCGCCGCAGTGATCGTG
>JAUHWJ010000552.1 GCA_030424705.1 Alphaproteobacteria bacterium
GCCCGATCACGCCCGCCAGCTCCGCCTCGTCATTGGCGAGCGCGATGAGCCCGCGCGTGACATAGACATAGCCGCCCGGCAGCGCGAAGGCGTTGACCACCGGGCTGTCCAGCACCGTGAAGGTCCATTTCGCATCCGGCTGTTCCGAGGCCGCGGCGAGGCGGCGTCCGATCCCGTCCACATAGTCCCTGAGCGCCCGGTCGGAGACCTCGCCGCCGAACTGCGCGAGGATCTGCGGATGCGCCTGGTCGCCCGTCCGCTGCTCCGATGCGGAGCGGGCGGCGACCGTCCTCGGCTCGTCCGCCGACGGGCCGCCCGGCGCGGCGCAGCCGGCGATGAAGAGCGCGGCGACGCCGGCGATGGCGCTTCTGAACAGGGGAAGGCGGCGCATGGGCAAGGCTCCTCTCGTCTCTTTCCACGCGCCTCGCACGTAAATCGGGCGCGGGCGCGGCGGCTTCGGGGCGAGAGTAGCGAAAGCGGCGCGGCGGGGGAACCGGCGCCCCTACGCCTTCCGTGCGAGGAACCCCTCGAACGCCGCCCGCGCCTCGGCCGAGCCGAGCCGTTCCGCGAAGGCCCGGCTCTCCGCGAGGCTCACCGCCTTCACCGCTTCCGGGTCGGGCCGGAGCATCGCCCGCGTCGCCAGCAGCGCCTCCCGCGGCTTCGCGGCGAGGCGGCGCGCGGCGGCCAGCGCCGTCTCCATCAGCGACTCCGCAGGGACGACGCGGTTGACGATCCCCGCCGCCTCGGCGCGGCGCGCGTCGAACGGCTCGCTGAGCGCGAGCATCTCGAAGGCGCGCTGGTGGCCCATCAGCTGCGGCGCGAGGAGGGAGGAGCCGTTCTCCGGCACGAGGCCGAGATCGACGAAGGGCGTCCGGATCGAGGCGCTTTCCGCCGCATAGACGAGGTCGCACTGGAAGAGCGTGGTGGCCCCGACGCCGACGGCGAGCCCCTCCACCGCCGCGATCAGCGGCTTCTTCCCCTCCACCTGCGCCATCAGGAACCGCCCGACGCCGCGCCCCCCCGCGCCGCCATTCGCCCCGCCCTTGGACGCGGCGAGGAAATCGACGATGTCGTTCCCCGTCGTGAAGTTGCCGCCCGCGCCGGCGAGGAGGACGGCGCCGACCGCCGCGTCCGCCTCCGCCGCCGCCATGCCGTCCGCCAGCGCATGATACATCGCGTCGGTCAGCGCGTTCTTCTTCTCCGGCCGGTTCATGACGAGAAGCGCCACGCCGTCCTTCGTCTCGATGTCGATAGTTCCGCTCATTCTCGCCTCACTGGGTCCGCGGGGGCAGGGTGCCCTCGTATTTGCAGATGATGCCGAGCATCACCTCGTCCGCCCCGCCGCCGATGCTCCAGAGCCGCCCGTCGCGGTAGAACTGGCTGACGATGTTGTCCCGCGTATAGCCCATGCCGCCCCAGTATTGCAGGCAGGCGTCCGAAATCTCCCGGCTGAGCCGCCCGCCCTTCAGCTTCGCCATGGAGGCGAGGCGCGTCACGTCCTCCCCGTTCACGTAATCCTCCACCGCGCGCCAGACGAGGGAGCGGAAGAGCTCCACCTCCGTCCTGAGTTCGGCGAGGCGGAAATGGATCACCTGATTCTCGATCAGCTTCTTCCCGAAGGCGCCGCGCTGCCGGCAATACTCCACCGTCGCGTCGATCATCCGGTCGAGGCTCGGCAGCCCGTTCGCCGCGGCCCAGAGCCGCTCTTCCTGGAACTGCATCATCTGCATCCGGAACCCGTCCCCCGGCTTGCCGACCGTGTTGCGGCGGGGAATGCGCACGTCGTCGAAGAAGAGCTGCGCCGTGTCGGAGGAGTTCATGCCGATCTTGTGGATCTTCTGGCGCGTGATCCCCTTGCTGTCCATCGGCACCATGATGAGGGACTTCGCCTTGTGCGGCGCGGCGTCCGGTTCGGTGTTGACGAGGAGGCAGCACCAGTCGGCCTTCATGCCGTTGGTGATCCACATCTTCTGCCCGTTGATGACGTAATCGTCCCCGTCGATCCGCGCCCAGGTCTTGGTCGCCGCCACGTCCGAGCCCGCGCCGGGCTCGGAGACGCCGATGCAGCCCACTGCGTCGCCGGCGATGGCCGGCCGGAGGAATTCCTTCCGCAGGTCCTCGGAGCCGAAGCGGGCGAGGGCCGGCGTGCACATGTCCGTCTGCACCCCGATCGCCATCGGCACGCCGCCGCAATCGATCTTGCCCAGCTCCTCGGCCACCACCATCGCATAGGAGAAATCGAGCCCGAGCCCGCCATCCTCCTCCGGATATTTCACCCCGAGAAGGCCGAGATCGCCCATCTTCTTGAAGACATCGTGCGAGGGGAATTCCTCCGCCGCCTCCCAGTCCTTCACATTGGGGTTGATCTCCTCCGCCACGAAGCGGGCGACGGTGTCTCTCAGCTGGCGGTGTTCCGCGGTGAA
>JAUHWJ010000014.1 GCA_030424705.1 Alphaproteobacteria bacterium
GCCGATCTTGCCGGTCTTGGCCGCGGCGACGATGGCGTCGATCACCTGATCGACCTGCTCGTCGGTCACGACGAGCTCAATCTTCACCTTCGGCAGGAAATCCACGACATATTCGGCGCCGCGATAAAGCTCTGTGTGCCCCTTCTGCCGGCCGAACCCCTTGGCCTCGGTGACAGAGAGCCCCTGGATGCCGATTTCCTGCAGCGCCTCCTTCACTTCGTCGAGTTTGAAGGGCTTGATGATCGCCTCGATCTTTTTCATGTCGTTTTCCTTCCCTTCGGGCCGGGCGCGGCGAATGCCCCCGCAGGGGAGGGAGCCGCAAACGCTTGGAAACACCCGGCGGCGCGGTTTTCAATGCGGGCCGGAGCGGTTCCGGTCCGCGTGAGTCGGATTCCGGAGAGTATGCACAGTAAATGGGCAAAATGCCCATAGCCTGAGCGAAGGCGGGAGGTTGGACATGGAAGTGCTCACCGTTGCGGAGATGCGCGCCATCGAACGCGCGGCCATCGAAAGCGGCGCCGTCAGCGGGCTCGAGCTCATGGAGCGGGCCGGGCGCGGCGTCGTCTCCGCGATCATGGACTGGCGGCCGGACCTCGCGAAGGCGCCGGGCCGCGCCGTCGTCCTCTGCGGGCCGGGGAACAACGGCGGGGACGGGTTCGTCGTCGCAAGGCTGCTGAAGGAGCGGGGCTGGGAGGTCGAGGTCTTCCTCTACGGCGAGGCGGCGAAGCTGCCGCCGGATGCGGCGCAGAATTGCCGGCGGTGGCGGGAGATGGGGGGTGTTGAGCCGCTCTCGCAAGCGGCTGAAACGCAGGTGAGCGAAGCCGATCTCGTGATCGACGCCTTTTTCGGGATCGGTCTCGGCCGCCCGCTGCCGCCGGAGATCGCCTTCATCGCGCGCGCAGCCGTCCAACCCGCCACGGCGGCGGGCGACTCGTCACTCGTCGCAGTTGATATTCCCTCCGGCATTTGCGCAGAGAGCGGACGCGTGATCGGCGAGAGCGCGTTTCAAGCCGATCTGACGGTGACCTTCGCGCGCGAGAAGATCGGTCATCGGCTTGGCCTCGGCCCGGCCCATTGCGGGCGCGTCGCCGTGGCGGATATCGGACTCGGCGATGCGGATATTCGCGCGCTTGCGCCTCTCGTACTGGCGGGGCCGGGCCACGGGCTCGGGAAGGGCGCTGTCGACCACAAGTATTCCCACGGTCACGCCCTCGTCCTCGCCGGCGGCGTGGGCAAGGGCGGCGCTGCGCGCCTCGCGGCGCGGGGCGCGCTCAGGACCGGGGCGGGGCTGGTGACGGTCGGCGCGCCGCCGGCCGCTCTGATCGAGAACGCGGCGCGGCTGGACGCGATCATGCTCAGGCGGATCCGCGACGCGGCGGCGCTCGCGGACGCGCTGGAGGACCGGCGGATCAACGCCGTCGTCCTCGGGCCGGGGCTCGGCGCGGGCGAGGAAACGCGAGCGCTCGTCGCCGCGGCGCTGGCAGGCGGCGAGCGGGGCGTCGTTCTGGATGCGGACGCGCTGACGGCTTTCGCAAGTGAGCCGGAGGCGCTCTTCGTGCTGACTAGGGGGACCAAGACCGTGCTGACGCCGCATATGGGAGAATTCGGCCGGCTCTTTCCCGACATCCGGGAGCGGCTGGAGGCGCCCGCCACGCGCGGCCCCGCCCTCTCGAAGGTCGACGCCGCGCGGGAGGCGACGGCGCGCGCGGGCTGCGTCGTGCTGATGAAGGGGCCGGATACGGTGGTGGCGGGGCCTGAGGGCCGCGCCTCCATCGTCTCCGCCGCCTATGAGCGCGCCTGCCCCTGGCTGGCGACGGCGGGGGCGGGGGACGTGCTGGCGGGGATGATCGGCGGGCTCCTCGCGCGCGGCTTCAGCGCGGCGCAGGCGGCGGAGAGCGCCGCCTGGCTGCATCAGGAGGCGGCGCGCGACTTCGGGCCCGGCCTCATCGCGGAGGACATTCCGGAACAGCTGCCCGCAATCTTCCGCCGCCTCGGCCTCTGAGCCGCGGCTCAGAGCCCCTCGGCTTCCTTCAGCCGCGCGACATAGCGGACGAGCACGTCGATCTCGAGATTGACCGTCTGACCGAGCCGCAGCGCGCCGAAAGTCGTCGCCGCGCGGGTGTGGGGGATGAGGTTGACGCCGAACCGCGCCCCCTCCACCTCGTTCACCGTAAGCGAGGCGCCGTCCATCGTCACCGAGCCCTTCGCGGCGATGAAGCGGGCGAGCGCGGCCGGCGCCGCGACCGTCACGCGCAGGCTCTCCCCGTCATCGGCGAGGCCGACGATCTCGCCCACCCCGTCCACATGGCCGGTGACGATATGGCCGCCGAGCTCGTCCCCCACCTTCAGCGCGCGTTCGAGGTTGAGCCGGTCGCCCGCGCCGAGGCCGCCGAGCGTCGTCTTCGTCAGCGTCTCGTGGCTCACATCGGCGGCGAACCAGCCGCCCCGCTCATGCGCGCCCTTGTCCGTCACCGTCAGGCAGACGCCGGAACAGGCGACGGAGGCGCCGATGACGAGGCTTTCGGGCCGGTAGTCGCAGGCGATCCGGAGCCGGAGATCGTCCCCCCGCCGCTCCGCCGCCGCAATCTCGCCCACCGAAGTGATGATGCCTGTGAACATGAAGCTTTCCTTGAAGGTCGGGGGAGGAATAATCACGATGGGCGGCGGCGCCAAGGGCAGTGGGGGAGCGAGGCGGATGATCGGGCGCGGGGCGGGGCGGACCTTCCTCTTCCTCCAGGGGCCGCACGGCCCCTTCTTCGCCGCGCTCGCCCGCGCGCTCCGGGCCGAGGGCGCGCAGGTCCTGAAGGCGGGGCTGAGCCGGGCGGACGAACGGGAATGGGCCGGCGCCGGCCCCTGGCAGCCCTTCACGGGGCGGATGGAGGACTGGCCCGCCTGGCTGGAAACCCTCGTGGCGGAGCGCGGGGTGACGGATATCGCGCTCTATGGCGACGCCCGCCCGGCCCACCGCGCCGCCGCGGCGCTGGCGGAGGCGCAGGGCCTGCGGCTCCATGTGTTCGAGGAAGGCTATCTCCGCCCGCATTGGGTGACCTATGAGCGCGGCGGCGCGAACGGGTTTTCCCGCCTGATGGACCTCTCAGTCGCGGAGATGGCCGCCGCCTCCCGCGCCGCGCCCTATGACGTGGAGCCGGCGCCGCCCGTCTGGGGCGCGGCCTGGCGGCATGCGGCGCTCGGCTTCCGGCATCATTTCGACATCCTCTTCCGCAACCGCGCCTATCCGCATTTCCGCCCGCACCGGGAGGCGGGGGCGGCGCGGGAGCTTGGCTTCTACCTTCGCCGCCTCCTCGTCCTGCCTTTGCTCGGGCCGGAGCGGCGCTGGCGGGAGCGGCGGCTGATGCGCGGCGGGCGGCTCTATCATCTCGTGCTCCTGCAGATGGCGGGCGATTCCTCGCTCCGCGCGCACGGGCCGTTCGGCTCCGTCCCCGCCTTCATCGACCATGTGCTCGAAGCCTTCGCCGCCGGCGCCCCGCGCGATCATCTGATCGTCTTCAAGACCCACCCGTTCGAGGACGGGCGGGAGCGGCTGGAGGCGAAGGCGCGGGAGACGGCGCGGCGCCTCGGGCTCGACGGGCGCATGGTCTTCCTCCATGGCGGCCGCCTCGGCCCGCTGCTGGACCGGGCGCGCTCCGCCGTCACGGTCAATTCAACCGCCGGGCAGCAGGCGCTCTGGCGCGGCCTGCCGCTCCACGCCGCGGGGCGCGCCGTCTATTCCAAGCCGGAATTCGTGGACGCGCGCCCGCTCGAAGCCTTCTTCCGCCGCCCCGCGCCGCCGGATGCGGTGGCCTATCGCGAATACCGCCAGTTCCTCCTGATGAGCTCGCAGCTCCGCGGCTCCTACTACACCGCCGCCGGGCGGCGCGCGGCGGTGGAGGCGGCGATGGCGAAGATGCTCGATCCGCTCGATCCCTATGACCGGGTCCTTTCCGCCTCGGGCTCCGGAGAGGTCGTGCTCTTCCCTCCGGCCGCGGGCGCGCGGCGCGCCTGACGGCCCGGGCCGATTGTCCGCGCGCCGCCCCCGCGTTAACCTTCGCGCCTCGTCGGAGGGGACCCCATGCGCCGGTTTCTCGCCTATCTCTGCAGCGCCCTCGCGCTCGGCGCGCTTGCCCGGGATGTCTGGACCGGGCCGATGCAGGGCGCGCCGCTTCTCCTCACCTCCACCGCCGAATTCTGGGCCGCGGCGCATCGCGGCAGCCTCGTCGCCTTCGGCGCGGAGATCGAGGCGATGATCTCCACCGCAGCGTGGCAGGAGGTCGTCCTGCCCGCGCTGCTCCTCCCGGCGGTCGCAGGGTTTGGCGCGCTCGCGCTTCTCTTCTTCCTTCTGGCGCGGATCGGCGGGCGGCGTGCGCGCTGAGCGGGCCATCGCCTTCCGCCGGCTGACGGAGGTTTCTCTGGCGGAGATCGCCGCGCACATGGCCGATCCGCGGCTGGCGGAGCACATGCCGCTCCTCTCCGGCGCATGGGACGAGGCGCGCGCCGCCGCCTTCGTTGCAGCGAAGGAGGCGCGCTGGGCGGAGGACGGGCTTGGCCACTGGGCGATCTTCGCCGGCGGCGCCTATGCCGGCTGGGGTGGCTTCCAGAAGGAGGGGGAGGACTGGGATTTCGGCCTCGTGCTGAAGCCCGGCCTCTTCGGCCTCGGCCCCGCCGTCGCGCGGGAGTCGCTGGCCTTCGCGAGGGCGGACCCGCGGATCGGCTCCGTCACCTTCCTCCTGCCCCGCTCCCGCACCCGGCTCGGCGCGCTGGCGCGGCTCGGCGCGAGGGCGGAAGGGGAGGTGGAGTACGAGGGCGTCCCGTTCCGGAAATTCCGGCTCGAAACGCCCTGAGCCTTACGCCCGGCGCCTTTGCGGCGCGCGCCGCTCCGCCCGCGCGCGGGCTCGCGGGTCCGATTCGAAGAGCGCCGCGAGCTGCTCCGTCATCGCCCCCGCGAGCTGCTCCACATCGGTGATGGTGACGGCGCGGGAATAGTAGCGCGTCACGTCATGGCCGATGCCGATGGCGAGAAGCTCCACCGCCTTCCGCCGCTCGATCATCGCGATCACGTCGCGGAGATGGCGTTCGAGATAGTTGGAGGGGTTCACCGAGAGCGTGGAATCGTCCACCGGCGCGCCGTCAGAGATCACCATGAGGATGCGCCGCTGCTCGGGGCGGCGTTCGAGCCGGCGATGCGCCCATTCGAGCGCCTCCCCGTCGATGTTCTCCTTCAGCAGCCCTTCCCGCATCATCAGGCCGAGATTGCGCCGCGCCCGCCGCCAGGGCGCGTCCGCCGCCTTGAAGACGATGTGCCGGAGGTCGTTGAGCCGGCCGGGCAGGGCGGGGCGGCCCGCCTTCAGCCAGTCCTCCCGCGCCTGCCCGCCCTTCCAGGCGCGCGTGGTGAAGCCGAGGATCTCCACCTTCACATGGCAGCGCTCCAGCGTCCGCGCCAGCACGTCCGCCGAGATCGCGGCGATGGAGATCGGCCGGCCCCGCATCGAGCCCGAATTGTCGATGAGGAGGGAGACGACGGTGTCCTTGAAGTCCGTCTCCTGCTCCATCTTGAAGCTGAGCGGGGTGAGCGGGTTGGTGACGACGCGGGCGAGTCGCCCGGCGTCCAGCACGCCCTCTTCGAGGTCGAATTCCCAGGAACGGTTCTGCTGCGCCTGAAGCCGGCGCTGGAGCTTGTTCGCCAGCCGCCCGACCGCGCCCTTCAGCGGGTCGAGCTGCTTGTCGAGATAGGAGCGGAGCCGGTCCAGCTCCTGCTCGTCGCAGAGCTCCTCGGCCCGGATCTCCTCGTCATGGGCGCGGGTGTAGATGCGGTAATCCCGCGAGGCCTCGCTGTCGGGGAGGGGCGGGGGCTGGTCCGGCGGGGCGCCCTCGTCCTCGGCCGGGGTCTCGTTCTCCTCCCCGTCCGTCTCCTCGAGTTCCGCCTCGACCTCGGCGCGCTGCGTCTCCGCGCTCTCGGATTCGTCGGGGGCGAAATCCTCCGGCTCCTGCTCGTCGCCGCCTTCCTCGTCGCCCGAATCGGCCTCGTCCTCCTCGGGCGCGTCTTCGCCTTCCTGCTCGTCGTCCTCCGGCGCGTCCGGGTCGTCGCCGAGCTGGTCGCCATAGCCCATGTCGGAGATGAGCCGCCGCGCCTGTTTCGCGAAGGCCGTCTGGTCCTCCAGCAGGGTCGCGAGATCGGCGAGCGCCTCGCCGCCTTCGCCCTCCAGCCGCTCGCGCCAGAGTTCGAGCACGTTGGCGACGCCCGGCGGCGCCTTGCGGCCCGTGGCGGCGCAGCGGAGCGCCATCGCCGCGGCGTCGGCCAGCGGCGCGTCCGCCACGTCCCTGATATCCCCGAGTCCACGCCGCGCCGCGTCGTCTGAAAGCCGCGCGTCGAGATTGTCCGCGACGCCCGGCATGGCGCGGGCGCCGAGCGCCTCGCACCGCGCCGTCTCCATCGCCTCGTAGATGCCGCGCGCCACCTCTCCCTGCGGGGCGTAGCGCGCATGGGCGCCCGGATTGTGGAAGCGGAGCTTCAGCGCCGCCGCATCCCCGGCCCCGCGCGCGAGCATCACCTCCGCCCGCGTCATCCGGCGGGAGACCTGGGGGAGACGCAGCGTGTCGTTCGACATGCCCGGCGGGTCGACGGAGAAGGCGACCGTGAGCTCCGGGTCGTTGGCCATCGCCCGCGTCGCCTCGCCCAGCGCCTTCTTGAACGGGTCCGCCGGGCTGTCGTTCTTGCCGCTCATCAGGCCGCCTCCCCGCGCGTCAGCGCCGTCTCCCCCGCCGCGATGCGGGCGAGGAGATCGACATGGATGTCGAGCGCGTCGATCACGGGGTAGCCCGCGTCGCGCCCGTCGAAGGCGAGGCCGAGATCGGTGCCGGCGAGGACGACGGACTCCGCGCCAGTTGCGATCAGCTTCCGCCCCTCGGCGAAGAAGAATGCCCGCCGCGCCTCGTCGCATTCACCCGAAATCGCCGTCTCCCGATAGGCGGCGCCGACTGCGCCGATGTCCTCGGGGATCACCGCCTCCGTCCGCCGCAGCGCCCCGTAGAGCCGGGAGCGCATCACGCCCTCGACCCCGAGAAGCCCGACCCGCCGCAAACCCGCCGCCGCGAAATGATCGTCGAGCGGCGCGACCGCGGAGACGAGCGGGAGGGAGGAGAGCGCCTGCGTCTCCGCAAGGCAGAAATGCCCGCCGATCGAGGTGATCGCCGCGCACTCCGCCCCCGCCGCCTTCAGCCGGTCGATCAGCCGCGCATAGATCGCCGCCTGCGCCGGCCGGTCGTCCGCCGCGTTGTTGCGCGCGAGGTCCTGCACCTCGGCATGGGCGATGGTCAGCTCCAGCCGCTTTCCGCGCGCGGCCATCGCCGCCGTCAGCCGCCGGTAATAGGCGATGGTCGCCGCGACGCCGATTCCGCCGATCAGCCCGATATGCATGGCCTCATCCGAGGCTCAGGCTCGCCGCGCTCTCGGGCAGCTCCTCGCCGAAGCAGCGCTGGTAGAACTCGGCGACCGTCTGCCGCTCCAGCTCGTCGCACTTGTTGAGGAAGGTGACGCGGAAGGCGAAGCCGACATCGTGGAAGATCGCCGCATTGTCCGCCCAGGCGATGACGGTGCGCGGGCTCATGACGGTGGAGAGGTCCCCGTTCATGAAGGCGCTCCGCGTCAGGTCCGCGACGGTGACCATGCTGGAGATGACCTTCTTGTCCGTCATCGGGCACTTGGCGTGGACGATCTTCGCCTCCACGTCATGCGGCAGGTAGTTGAGCGTCACGATCATGGACCAGCGGTCCATCTGGCCCTGGTTGATCTGCTGCGTGCCGTGATAGAGGCCGGTCGTATCCCCGAGGCCGACCGTGTTCGCAGTAGCGAAGAGCCGGAAGGAGGGATGGGGGTGGATGACCTCGTTCTGGTCGAGCAGGGTCAGCTTCCCGTCCACCTCCAGCACGCGCTGGATCACGAACATGACGTCAGGGCGCCCGGCGTCATATTCGTCGAAGACGATCGCGGTCGGGTTCCGCAGCGCCCAGGGGAGGATGCCCTCCTTGAACTCGGTGACCTGAACGCCGTCCTGCAGGCGGATCGCGTCCTTCCCGATCAGGTCGATGCGGGAGATGTGGCTGTCGAGGTTCACGCGCACGCAGGGCCAGTTGAGCCGCGCCGCGACCTGCTCGATATGCGTCGATTTGCCCGTGCCGTGATAGCCCTGGATCATGACGCGGCGGTTGAAGGCGAAGCCGGCGAGAATCGCCAGCGTCGTGTCACGGTCGAACACATAGGCCGGGTCGAGGTCGGGCACGCGCTCGGTGCGCTGGGAGAAACCCTTGACCGGCATGTTCACCTTGAAGCCGAAGACCTTCTCGCAGTCGATCTCCGTGTTCGGCCCGTCCGCCAGGCTGGCTCCGCCATCCGCCATCGTTCGCATTCCCTCGTTTCGCATCGCGCCACGTTGTAGGGGCGGGGCAGGGGCGAAGCAAGCGGGGCCCGTTGACAGCGGGCCGCGCCGCGCGCCATCTCGCGCCGCCATGACCCATGATCCCCGCTCCGTCACCCGCCGCGTCGCCGCGCCCGTCTCCGTCTCGCGGCCCGTCTCCTCCCCGATCCACACCTCGGTCGTCTATCGCTCGACCGATGCGGACGAACTCGACTCGCAATATGAGGGCCGCGCGAAGGGCTACACCTACAGCCGCGAAGGGCACCCGAACGCCACCATCGTGGCGGAGAAGATCGACTGGCTCGAAGGCGTGAAGCCGGAATGGGGCGGCGGCGTCGTCGTCGCCTCCGGCATGGCCGCCGTCTCGACCATGCTGCTCGCCCTGATGCGGGCCGGGGACCATGTGGTGGCCGGCAACCAGCTCTACGGCCGCTCGCTCCGCCTGATGACGCAGGACATGCCGCGCATGGGCTTCGGCGTGACCCTGGCGGACCCGACGGACGCTTCGGCGATCCGCGCCGCAATCCGGCCCGAGACGCGGCTGATCCTGGTCGAGACCGTCTCCAACCCCACGCTCCGCGTCGCGGACATGGCGGGGATCGCCGCGGCGGCGAAGGAGGCGGGCGTCCTCCTCGCGGTGGACAACACCTTCACCACGCCGCGCGGCTGGAAGCCCTTCGAGAACGGGGCGGACATCGTGATCCACTCCCTCACCAAGCTCCTCGCCGGGCATTCGGATGCGATGCTCGGCTATGTTGCGGGCCGGACGCCGGAGATGAACAAGGCGTTCTACGACGCTGCGGTGACATGGGGCTTCGCGCCCTCGCCCTTCGATTGTTGGCTGACGGAGCGCGGCCTCTCCACCTTCACGCTCCGCTATGACCGGGCGGAGGCGACCGCCGCGGCGCTGGCGGACCGTCTGGCGGGGCTGAAGGGCGTGAAGCGCGTGCTCTATCCGGGCCGGTCCGACCATCCGGACCATAACCGGGCCGGCGATCTCCTGAAGGGCCGGTTCGGAAACATGGTCAGCTTTGTGCTCGACGGCGGGCGGGACACCGTCAACCGCTTCCTCCGCGCGGCCGAGCACATCCCCTTCGCGCCGACGCTGGGCGATGTCGGGACGACCCTCTCGCATCCCGCCTCCTCCTCCCATCGCGGGCTCACGGCGGAGGCCCGCGCCGCGATCGGGATCGAGGAGGGCTTCATCCGTACCTCCGTCGGCGTCGAGGAGCCGGAGCAGCTGATCGGAGAGATCGAGCGCGCAGTCGCCGCCTCGCGCGGCTGACCGCTCAGCCGGCGCGGAGCCCCTGCATCAGCCGCCCCGGCGCGCCGGCCGCCGGCTGAAACCCGGCGAGCGAGAGCATCCGCCAGCCGAGCGCGAGGTTGGAGGAGAGGAAGGGCCGGCCGCTCTCCGCCTCCATCGCCTCGACGATCCCGAGCGTGCGGAGATTGGTGCAGGAGGCGAAAACGGCCTCCACCCCCGGCGCCGCGGCGAGCCGCAGCGCGGCCTCCAGCGTCGAGGCTTCCGCGATCCGGGCGACCGTCGCCTCCCGCTCCTCCTCGAAGGATGCGAAGGCGGCGATCTCGATCCCGGCCGCCTCCAGCGCCGCTCGCATCGCGGCGGAGACTTCGGGCCGGTAGGGCGTGAGGAAGCCGATCCGCCGCGCGCCGAGTGCGCGCAGAGCGGCGATGACGGCGGAAAGCGGCTCCGTCACCGGAACGCCGGGCAGGGCGGCGCCGACCAGCGAGGCGACCCGTTCCGGCCCGATCACCGTCGCGCCCGACGTGCAGCCGTAGCCGACGGCGCGGAGGACGGGAGCGGGGAGGAGCGCGGCGGAGGCTGTCATCTCCCCCGCCATCGCCGCCAGCGTCTGCTTCGTCACGGTCGGAGCGGAGGGGATGCGGCTGTGATAGAGCGGCGCGTCCTCGGGGATCATCCGCCGCATCTCGGGCTCGAGCGTCTCGTCCGTCGCCAGCACGATGAGGCCGAGCGCGCCGGTCGCCGCAAAGCCGCCATCCGTCTCGAACTCCGCGCGCATGGGCGCCTCCTCAGATCACGGGAAGCTCAGGCGGCGCGCGCTCCGTGAGGAGCCGCGCGCCATCCTCTTGGACGACGATGACCTCCTCCGCCACCATCATCAACCCCGGCCCCGTCTCGACCGAGGGCTCGAGCGTGAGGACCATGCCGGAACGGAGCGGCGTCTCGTCCCAGGGGGCGAGGCTCGGCGGCTCCGTGAGCTGCATCCCGAGCCCGTGGCCGAAGCGGCCGACATCGCCCCCGGCGCTCGCGCCGAGGCTCTCCGCCATCGCCCGCCAGAGCCCGGCGCAGGTCTCCCCCGGCCGCGCCGCAGCGAGCCCCGCCTCGACCGCCGCATGAAGCCGCGCATGGCCGCGCCGCGCCGCGTCCGAAGCATGGCCAAGCGCGAAATTGCGGTCGAAATCGCAGAAATAGCCTTCGAGGCTCGCGCCGGTGTCGAGCATCAGCACGTCGCCCTCGCAAAGCGGCTCCGGGCCGGGCGGCGAGATCACGTCGGCATAGCCCTCCGGCCCATGCCCGCCGACGAGATAGGGAACCTCCTCCGCCCCCGCCTCCAGCAGCGCGACTCGGAAGGCGCGGAAGGCCGCCGCCATGCTCATTCCGGGCGCGAAGAGCGCGGGCGCGCGGGCGAAGGCGGCGGAGCCGATCCGGCAGATCGCCCCGATCTTCGCGATCTCCGCCGCACTCTTGACCATGCGTAGGTCGCGGAGGAGCGGGGCGGCGTCCCCGAACTCCCGCCCGAGCGCGCGGAGATCGGCGAGCGGCATCCTGAGGCTCGTCTCCGGTCCCATCGGAAGGCCGAGGCGCGGATAGGGGCGGAGCGCGTCGCGAAGGAGGCTCACGCCGTCATCATCGGGGCGGGGCGCGGGCCATGTCCGCATATCCTCCACCCAGGTCTGCGCCATCAGCGCGGCGCCGATCTCCGGGATGACGGCGACGGGCCGCCCCTCCCGCGGCAGGATCAGGAACCAGGGCCGCGTCGGGCTGAGCCAGAAGGCGGTGCGGAAGCCGCTGAAATACCGGAACTCGGGCTCCGTGGTAAGGAGGATCGCATCGAACCCCGCCGCCGCCATCGCCGCCTGCGCGCGCGCCGTCCGCGCCTCGTATTCCGCCTGTGGAAAGTCAGGCATCCTCCGGCCCCTCGCTGAGAAAGACGAGCGCGCGGCTCTCCGGTTCGAGCCCCGCCACGCCGTCCCGCGCCGCCGCTTCGAGCCCCGCGAACCCCGCGCCGCCCGAAGGCGTGGTGGCGAGCCCCGCCTCGCCGAGCGCCCGCGCGGCTCCTTCCGCCTCCGCCTCCGTCACGGTCATGAAGAGGTCTGCGTCCCGCGCCAGCGCTGCGAGGGCGAGATGCGAAGGCTCCTTGCAGTCGAGCCGCCCCATGATCGAAACGGGCCCGGGCGCTACCGCAGGCCGCCCCGCCCGCACGCTTTCGAGCAAAGCGGGCGCGAAGGCGGGCTCGACCACGACGATGACCGGCCCCGCGCCCCAGACCCGCCGCGCATGGGCGGCGACGGCGGCGGCGAGCCCGCCGACCCCGGCCTGGAGGAAGAGATGCGTCGGCGGCGCAGGAATCGCCTCCGCCGCTTCCGCCGCCATTATTAGGTAGCCCTCCATCACGTCCCGCGCCGGGGCGGCGTAACCGAGCCAGCTCGAATCGGAGAGGAGGAACCACCCCTCCCGCCCCGCCGACTCCGCCGCCGCCGCCATCGCCTCCTCATAGATCGCGCCGCGGCGGATGACGCGCGC
>JAUHWJ010000553.1 GCA_030424705.1 Alphaproteobacteria bacterium
CAGGCCGGAAGCTCGACAAGGACGTGTTCCGCCGCGATCTCGGCTCGCTGGCGGACGCTTACAGCGAGGTGGCGAAGCGCCTCGGCATCCTGCCCCAGAACGCGACGAAGCCGCGCTCGGGGCCGAAGCTGGTGCATTGAGAGGGCAGGGATGAAGGCGAAGATCCACGTCACCCTGAAGCCCGGCGTGCTCGACCCGCAGGGCGAGGCGGTGCGCCATGCGCTCGGCGCGCTCGGCTTCGCGGGGGTCGAGGCGGTGCGGCAGGGCAAGTATCTGGAGCTCGACCTCGCGGAGACGGACCGGGGCGCGGCGGAGGCGGCGGCGCGGGCTATGTGCGAGAAGCTCCTCGCCAACACCGTGATCGAGACCTTCCGCGTCGAGATAGAGTGAGGGGGCGATGAAGGCCGCCGTCATCGTCTTCCCCGGCTCCAACTGCGACCGCGACCTCGCCGTCGCCTTCCGCGACGCCTTCGGGGCGGCGCCGGCGATGGTCTGGCACAAGGAGACCTCGCTGCCGGACGGGCTCGACGTGATCGGCGTGCCGGGCGGCTTCTCCTTCGGCGACTATCTCCGATGCGGCGCCATCGCCGCGCGCTCCCCGATCATGGCGGCCGTATCCGCCTTCGCGGGGCGGGGCGGGCCGGTGCTCGGGATCTGCAACGGATTCCAGGTGCTGATCGAGGCCGGGCTCCTCCCCGGCGCGCTGATGCGAAACGCCGGGCTCGCCTTCGTCTGCCGGGACGTGACGCTGAAGGTGGAGACGAGCGCCAGCCCCTTCACCGCGGAATACCGGGAGGGCGAGACGGTGACCTTTCCCGTCGCCCACCATGACGGCAACTTCGTCGCGGATGCGGAGACGCTGGCGCGGCTCGAAGGCGAGGGGCGCGTCGCCTTCCGCTATCAGGGCGCGAACCCGAACGGCTCGATGAACGCCATCGCGGGCGTCCTTTCCGAGAACCGCCGCGTGCTCGGCCTCATGCCGCATCCGGAACGCGCGGCGGACGCGGCGCTTGGCGGGGCCGACGGGGCGCGACTCCTCCGCTCGCTCGCAGGCGCCGCCGTCTCCTGAGCCTCAGCGCGCGTAGCGGTTGACGAGGAGGACGCCGAGGCAGGCGGCGAAGGCCGCCGCCCAGCCCGCCGCCCCCACGACCTCCCCGAGCAGAAGCCAGCCGCCTAGGGCGGACATCACCGGCACGAGCGAGGTGAAGGCGGAGGCGCGGGCGAGGCCGAGCGCCTTCACCGCATAGCCGAAACAGGCCACCGAGACGGCGCCCGAGGCGAAGCCCTGCACCGCGACCTGAAACGCGACCTCCCGCGCCGGATAGGTCTGCAATTCCGTGCCGAGGAAGAGCGCGGCGACGATCAGCACCGGCGTCGAATAGAGGCAGACATAGGCCGCCGCCTCGATCCCCGAGAGCCCCGTCCTGCGGAAGGCGATGGTGAAGGCGGACCAGCCGAGGCAGGCCGTCAGCAGCCAGGGCGCGCCGGCGAGGAGGTTCGAATCGCCCTCGATCGTCGCGGGGACGAGGATCAGCGCCACCGCGGCGGCGATGAGGACAAGGCCGACGATGCGGCCCCGGCGGATGCGCTCCCTCTCCGCGAAATAGCCCCAGAGCGCGACGACCATGGGCAGGAGGCCGGGCACCAGCGGCCCGAAGAGCGAGGCCTCGACCGATTGCATCCCCTTGCTGATGAGGAGGACGAATGGCCCGCCCCAGCCGAGGGTCATGACGATGAGGAGGAGCGGATTCTCGCCCTTCGGGAAGATCCCCTTCCGCATCCAGTAGGGCGCGAAGAGGATGGCCGGGGTGGCGTAGCGCAAAAGCGCGATGTCGAGAGGGGCGTGCCGCTCCAGCATGGCGAGGCGGGTGGCGACGATCCAGCCGCCCCAGATCACGACCGCGAGGATAACCGCGAGATAGCCCGCGAGGGGCGGCGCGGCCGGCTCTGCAAGTCTCGTGTTCATCGCCGCCCTTCCCCGCCCGCCCTGTCATGCGGCGGCGCGGGGCGCGGCGCAAGGGCCCCTTCGGGCCCCGCCGCCTCAGGCGTTGGTTTCGCGGATCTTCTCCGCCGCCTCGGCGTTGAAGGCGACGCCCTTCGTCTTGAAGGTCTCGTCCAGCTCGCCCGAGAGCACCATTTCCGTGATGATGTCGCAGCCGCCGACGAACTCGCCCTTGACGTAGAGCTGCGGGATGGTTGGCCAGTCCGAGAAGGACTTGACGCCGTCGCGGATCGCCGGGTCGGCGAGCACGTTCACGTCCTTGAACGGCACTTCCATGTAGTTGAGGATCGCCGCGACGCGGCTGGAAAAGCCGCATTGCGGCATCGTCTTCGTGCCCTTCATGAAGAGCACGACGTCATTCGCGTCGATCTCCGCCTTGATGGCGGCGTGGGCCGGGTCGGTCGTC
>JAUHWJ010000015.1 GCA_030424705.1 Alphaproteobacteria bacterium
AGCGGTTCGGTCGCGATGATGAAGTTGTTGATCGGCATGACGCGGGCGGAGACTTCCGGCGCGAGGCGGCCGAGATAGCCGTTGCAGGCGAGGATCAGGTGGTCCGCCTCGACGGCGCCCTTCGCCGTCTCCACCAGCGGCTTCGGCTCATGGGCTATCGCCGTCGCCGCGCTCCGCTCGAAGATGCGGACGCCGGCTTCGGCGGCGGCGCGGGCGAGGCCGAGCGCGTAGTTCAGCGGGTGGATATGCGCGGCGCCGGGGTCGATCACGCCGCCATGATAGGCAGGGGAGCCGACCACTGCGCGGAAGGCATCGCCCTCCAGGTATTCGGTCTCGTAGCCGTAGACCTTCGCCAGATGCTCCGCCTCCTGCCGGAAACCGGGGAGGAAGCGGCGGCGGTGGGCGGCGTGGATGACGCCGGGGCGGAGCGCGCAGTCGATCCCGTTCTCCGCGACGAGCGCCTTGACCAGCGCCTTCGCCTCCTCCGCGAGGTCCCAGAGATGCCGGGCCTTTTCGGCGCCGAGCATCGCCTCCAGCTCGATCTGGCCGAGGCGCTGCCCGGAGCCGACCTGCCCGCCGTTCCGCCCCGAGGCTCCCCAGCCGACGCGGTGCGCCTCCAGCAGCGCGACGGCGTAGCCGCGGCGGGCGAGATGGAGTGCGGCGGAGAGGCCGGTATAGCCGCCGCCGACGATGCAGACATCGGCTCGGATCCGCCCCTCCAGCCGCGGATGATCGGCCCGCGCCGCCGCCGTCGCCGCATACCAGGACGGCGCGTCGCGCCCCTCTCCGTCATTGGCGTAGAGAAGGTCGAGCGGCATCCCTTTGCTCCCGTTTCGCGCGAGGGTTGCGCGGCGCGACAAAACCGCCGGTTAAACTTTCGGGCGGCCTCGGGTAAGTAGAAGCCATGAACGAGATCGACAACAGCGAAACCCGCCCCGAAACCGCCGAGATCGCGGAGGAGCGCTGGAGCGACGCCCATGCGACCTTCGGCGACCGGCTCGCCGCCGCGCGAGAGGCGCTCGGCCTTTCCCCCGAACAGCTCGCCTGGCGGCTCGGCGTCCGCCGCTCCACCATCGCGACCTGGGAGGACGACCGCGCGGAGCCGCGCGCGAACCGGATGCAGATGCTCGCAGGCATCCTCAACGTCTCGCTCGTCTGGCTGATGACGGGCGAGGGCGAGGGGCCGGGCGGCGCGCCGGCGCCCGCGGCGGGGGAGCTGATCGCGGAGCTGGAACTCCTGAAGGCGGAGCAGGAGCGGCTCGCGCAGCGCTTCGCCCGGTTCGAGACGCGGCTCCGCGCCGCGCTCGCCGCCTGAGATGGAGACGCCGGAGATCCGGCTGAAGCGGCTCGCGATGCGGAGCTGGCGGCGGGGTATGAAGGAGATGGACCTCATCCTAGGCCCCTTCGCGGACCGCGGGCTTTCGGCGCTCGACGCCTCCGCGCTCGAAGCCTACGAATCGCTGCTTGAGGAAAACGATCAGGATCTCTACCGCTGGGTGAGCGGCGCGGCCCAGATTCCCGCGGCCCATGCCGAAATCGTGGCGATCATCGCGGGATTTCACGGCATTCGGAGAGAAGCTTCGCCGAATTAACCCGGTGTTGGGGCTTTCCCGCCAAATTCCTCTCCAACGAAGTCTAACGGAGAGTGCGGATGAGCATCCATGAGCGCGTTGATGCGGCCGGTTTCGATGTCGAGCCGGCGGCCACGATCACTACCTATGTCGAGGCCCTCGCGCTGATCGAGCGGCTGCACCGGCTCCTGCTCGACGTCATCAAGGACGAGTTCGAGCGGCTTGGGCGGCTGGACATCAACAGCGTCCAGGCGCTGCTGCTCTACAATATCGGCGACAACGAGGTGACGGCGGGGGAACTGAAGAGCCGCGGCTACTACCAGGGCTCCAACGTCTCCTACAACCTCAAGAAGCTGGTCGAGGGCGGCTACATGCACCACCAGCGCTGCGAGATCGACCGGCGCGCGGTGCGGATCAAGCTGACCGACGAGGGCCGCAAGGTGCGGGAAATCGTCGGCGCGCTCTTCGAGAAGCATTCCGAGCTTCTGGGCCGGCGCAAGGATTTCGGCGGCGGCGCGCTGAAGGAGATGATCCTGAACCTGCGGGGGATGGAGCGATTCTGGAGCGAGCAGATCCGCTACATCTACTGAAGGCTGTCCCTCCTCGGGCCTTCATGCGGCGCGCCGGTCCTCCGGCGCGCCGCGTCGTTTTCAGCTCAGGCCGCGTGGGTGAAGGCGCGGGCCTCGAAGGCCTTCAGGATCGTGCGCGCCGCCGGGCCGGCGGCGGCGGGATGGTCGCGGAGCTCGGGGAAGAGCGCGAAGATCTCCTCCCGCCCCTCGGGGGCGATGCCGGAGAGGGCGGCGGCGCCCGGGTGGAGGCTTTCCGTCGCCGCGCCTTCGGCGAAGACGATCTCGTGCCGGTCGAAGAGGATGTGGACGTATTCGACGACGCCGCCCTCCTCCACCGTCACGCTTTCGCCGTCCGCCAGATGCTTCGCGGCGGCGAGCGCCTCGGCGGCGCCGAACATCAGTTCCGCGCGCGGGCCGGAGACGAGCATCCGGTGCTGCTGCGAGATGAGGAGATCGCGCCGCGCGCCGAAAGCGCCGGCTCGGATGCGGACGGGGGCGAAGCGCCCGGTCGCGGGAACGATGCGCCGCCCCGCCCAGCGCACGGGCTGCGGGCCATTGTCCAGCGTCTCCACGAGGTCGCCGGGGCGGAGCGATTCGACCGGGCGCTCGCCTTCGGGCGTGCGAATCATCGTTCCGACAGTGAAGCACACCACCTGCTCGATCTCGGAGAAGGTCGTGGTCGAGATGACGTTCCCGCCGGCGTCGAGGAACTCGATGATCCCGCTCTCGGTCGCGGGATCGTCATTGGTGAAGGTGACGCGCCGCCCGCCGCCGCCCGGCGCGAGCACGATGCGGTCGATATCGCCGTTATCGCCGTCCTCGCCGCCGACGATGATGTCGGAGCCGTCGCCGGCGCCGAGGAGGAAGAGGTCCGTCCCGGTTCCGCCGGAGAGCACGTCGCCGCCGGCGCCGCCGACGATGGTGTCGTCGCCGCCGCCGGCGGAGATGTTGTCCCCGCCCTCGCCGCCGATGATCGAATCGCGGCTGTCGCCGGATGCGATGACGTCCCCGCCCTCGCCGCCGTCGATGGTGGAGGTGCTGCCGGCGCCGGCGAAATAGGTGATGTTGTCGTCGCCCGCGCCGCCCGAGAGCGTGTTGGCGACGCCGTCCCCGGCGGTGACGAAGATCGTGTCCGCCCCGTCGCCGCCGTCGATGCTGTTCGAGCCGTCGAAATCGGTGATGGAATCGTTCCCGATCCCGCCCGTCACGGTGTCGGAGCCGGCGGCGCCCGTCAGCGTGTCGTCGCCGTCGCCGCCCGAGACGACGTCGTCATTGGCGCCGGCGTCGATGCTGTCGTTCCCTGCGCCGCCGGTGACGGAATCCTGGCTGTCCCCGGTCTGGATCGTGTCGTTTCCGTCGCCGCCCGCGACGGCGTTGACCGAGTTCGGGCCGTTGAAGACCGTTATGGAATCGTCGCCGACGCCGCCGTCGATCACGGTCGATGAGGCGTCGCCCTTGAAGACCTCGATCGTATCGTTCCCGGCGCCGCCGAGGATCGAGTCGAAGGTCCCTCCCGCACCCGTGGCGGTGATCGAGTCCGCGCCGTCTCCGCCGTCGATGACGTTGGAGCCGTCGAAATCGGTGATTCTGTCGGCCCCGGCCCCGCCGAGCAGGCTGTCGTTTCCGGCGCCGCCCTCGATGCTGTCGGTTCCGTCCCCGCCGAGGATTGTGTCGTTCCCCGCCTCGCCGAGGAGCGTGTCGTTCCCGAGCCCGCCCTCGATGCTGTCCGCTCCGTCGCCGCCGAGGATCGAGTCGTTCCCTGTCGTCGCCGCCGTCGGGATCGTCACGGCGTCGAAGAACATGTCCGTGATGTTGATCGCGTGCTGGCCGTCTTCGAGGCTGCCATAGTCGATCTCGAACCGGACGACCGGACCGGCGATGGTGACGAGCACAGAGTTCGTCGGTTCGTTCGGGCCGACGCCGCCCGCGCCGTCGCGAGTGAAGACCTCGTCCGCTCCGGCGACGCCGTCGCTGTCGTTCAGCGTCAGGTTGGAGCCGGCGGAGAGGCGGATGTCGACCGGATTCCCCGCGGCATCGAAGGCGCGGATCGAGACGATGTCCCTGAAGCCGCCCTCGTCGATGTCGTTGATGCGGAAGGTGACATTCCGCACCTCGTCAGAGACGCCCGCCCCGGTCGCGGAGAAGGCGAAGCGAAGCGTCGCCGTATCGCCGGTGGCAAATCCGCGCATAAGCCCGCCGCTGTTCGCCGTCGGGACTTCGGAGCCTCCCGGATTTATGCCGGTAACGAGTTGGGTGTCGGACTCGAACCGGAGCTGGGCGTTTCCCGTCTCGTTCGCGAACGTTACGCCGACGTTCACCAGGCCGGTATTCTGGGTGAACCCGCCGGCGAGATCGTCATTGTCGTCGATCCCGCCGCCATTGTCCGGGTCGGGAATGTCGTCCCACTCGAAGGACTGGCGCGTCAGGACCGGATCGAGCGTTCCGCCGTCGCCGATGAGCGTGTCGTTTCCGCCGCCGCCCTGGATCGTGTCGTTCCCGTCGCCGCCGACGACGCTGTCCGCCCCTTCGCCGGCGAGGATCGAGTCGGCGCCCGTTCCGCCGTCGATGGAATCGTCGCCGCCCTGACCGAGCAGCGTGTCGCTCCCGGCGCCGCCCGAGAGCGTGTCCGCCGAAGCGTCTTCCGAGCCTGCGTCGATGCTGTCATTCCCGGCGCCGCCTTCGAGGCTGTCCGCCCCGGCGTTCCCGAAGAGGGTGTCCTGCCCGTCGCCGCCGCGGATCGTGTCGTTTCCGGCGTTGCCGACGAGGCCGTCATTGCCGGCCTCGCCGAGGATGGAGTCGCTCCCGTCGCCGCCGGAAATCGTATCGTTCCCTGCGCCGCCGAAGGCTGTGTCGTTCCCGCCTCCGAGGGAGATGGCGTCAGCCCCGGCGCTCGACTGGGCGAGGTCGTTCCCCTCGCCCATGTTCCATGTGCGCGCGGTCGTGTCCGACGGGTCGGAGATGATGAACTGCTCGCCGCTTTGCCCGGCGATCTCGCCATAGCTGAAGTCGCGCGTCGACGTGTTCGAGATTACGCCGTTCTGGTTGCCGGTGTAGTTGAACCCGGCGTTCGGCTCGGTCGGGATGAAGACGCGGAAGTCGCGAAATCCGTTCTCGACCTCGAACCAGAAGCCCTGGATCTGCTCGCCGTTGGCGTCCGTCAGCGTGCCGGTTCCGCGTCTAGAGCCGTCGATCTCGGTATAGGTGAACTCGGGAACCGGCTCGTAGGAGCTGGAGAGGACCTGTCTGAAGTCCTGGAAGACAAAGGACTGGTCGCCGCCCGGGTCTGCGCTCGTGCGGTTGAGGTTGTTGTCTGTGTCGCCGTCGGTGACGGTTACGGTCACCTGATCCCAGATGATCCGGCGGGCCGAACTGCCCCCGGTCTCCACCACCACCGCATTCGTGAACGTGTAGCTCGCCATCAGTCCCTACCGTGCGCCGTATCCCACCTGAGCCGGATAGCATATATCCCTGAAAAACATAACGCTGCGCGAACGGGGCGGTTCTGCGGCGACGACGGGGCGACGGGCCGGCATTTTCCCCTCGCGCGGCAGATACCGCTCTGATAAGCAAGCGCCGGTTTTCCGGGGCGGGCTCCAGCCTGCGCCGGTTTGCGGGCGTGGCGAAACTGGCAGACGCACCAGATTTAGGTTCTGGCGCCGCAAGGCGTGGGGGTTCAAGTCCCTCCGCCCGCACCAGAGGCCGCTTCTCCCCGGCGGAACGTATGGCGCGCGAGGGCGCGGAAGGATGAGGACGACATGCAGGTGACCGAGACGCTGGCCGAAGGCCTCAAGCGCGAATATGCGATGACCGTGCCGGCGGCTTCTCTGGCCGAGAAGATGGAGGCGAAGCTCGACGCCGTGCGCGCCGACTTCCAGATGAAGGGCTTCCGCAAGGGCAAGGCCCCGAGGGCGCTGCTGAAGAAGATGTTCGCAAAGAACCTCATGGGCGAAGTGCTCGACGAGGCGGTGAACGAGGCGATGCGCAAGCATTTCGACGAGACCGGGCACCTCCCCTCGCAGCAGCCCGAGATCGCCGTGACGAACGAGAAGTTCGACGAGGGCGACGATCTCAACGTCACCGTGAAGTATGAGCGCCTGCCGGACGTGCCGGAGGCGGATTTCGCCGCGATCGAGCTCACCCGTCTCGTCGCGAAGCCGACCGATGCGGAAATCGACGAGGCGCTCGCCAAGCTCGCGGAGCAGGCCGAGAGCTTCGAGCCGAAGGAAGGCGCGGCGGAGACCGGCGACCAGATCACCTTCGATTTCGAGGGCCGGGTGGACGGCGAGCTCTTCGAGGGCGGGGCGGCGGAGGATTTCGCGCTCGTGCTCGGTTCGGGCCAGTTCATCCCCGGCTTCGAGGACCAGCTCACGGGCCTTTCCGCGGGCGAGGAGAAGGATGTCGAGGTCACCTTCCCGGAGGCCTACGGGGTGAAGGAGCTGGCCGGCAAGCCGGCGGTTTTCGCCTGCAAGGTCAAGGTGGTGGCGAAGCCGGTTCCGGCGACGGTGGATGACGAGCTGGCCAAGAAGTTCGGGATCGAGGATCTCGCGACGCTCCGCCAGCAGATGACCGAGCGGCTCGAGGAAGAGTACAAGGGCGCGGCGCGCCAGGTGCTGAAGCGCGAGCTTCTCGACAAGCTCGACGCGGCGGTCGCCTTCGACCTGCCGCAGGGGCTCGTCACGGCGGAGGCGAATTCCATCGCCCACCAGCTCTGGCACGAGGAAAACCCGGATCATCAGGGGCACGACCACCCGGAGATCGAGCCGAAGGAGGAGCATCTGAAGCTCGCCGAGCGGCGCGTGCGGCTCGGGCTGCTTCTCGCCGAGATCGGCAAGACGGCGAAGGTCGAGGTCACCGAGGGCGAGTTGAACCAGGCGATCTTCCGCCAGGCGCAGCGGATGCCGGGGCAGGAGCGCGCCTTCTTCGAATATGTGCGCCAGAACCCGCAGATGATGCAGCAGATGCGCGCGCCGATCTTCGAGGACAAGGTCGTCGACTACGTGATCGAGCTGGCGAGCGTGACCGAGAAGGAGGTCACGAAGGCCGAGCTCGAGGCGGCGATCGAGGCGCTGGACGACGAGTGAGCGCGGGCGCGGCGGGCCTCAGCGCCCGCCGCTCTCCCACCGGACGCGGATCCGGCGCACGGCCCACCAGACGGCGCCGATGACCGGCAGGGCGAGGACCGCCGTCGCCGTCTCCTTCGAGGCGCCGAAACGCGCGGCGATGGGCCCGACAAGCGCCGCGGCGAGGCCGAGCGCGTAATAGCTGATCGCGACGACGGAGAGGCCCTCGACCGTCTGCTGCAGGCGGAGCTGAAGGTCGGCCCGCTTGTCCATCGATTCGAGGAGCTTCTGGTTCTGCGCCTCCACCGCGACGTTTACGCGGGTGGAGAGCAGCGCGGAGGCGCGGGCGAGCCTGCCCGAAAGCTCATGCAGGCGCCGCTCGGCGGAGCGGCAGGTGCGCATCGCCGGGTCGAACCGGCGCTTCATGAACTCGGAATAGAGTTGGCGGCCAGCCATCCGCTCCTCCCGCAGCGCGGAGATCCGGTCGTTCACGATGGCCTCGTAGGCGCCGGCGGCGCCGAATCGGTAGGCCGTCTCGGTCGAGAGACGCTCCACCTCGGCGGAGAGGCGGGTGAGCTGGTCCAGCGTCTCCCGCGCCTCCTCGGCCCCTTCCGTCGCCTCGCGGGCGAGGAGGACGAGCTTGTCGTCCAGCTCCGTCACGCGCTTCGCCACGCGGCGGGCGACGGGCAGGGTGAGGAGGGCGAAGGACTTGTAGCTCTCGATTTCCAGCAGGCGCTGCACGATCCGGCCGAGGCGGCGCGGCCCCACCCCGTCCACCGCCACGACGGCGATGCGCGCGAACCCGTCCTCATGCAGGCGGAAATCGGAGGCGACGAGCGCCTCACCGTCCACCACGAAGGCGGTGGCGAGGCTTTCGGAGACGAAATGGCGGTGCAGGCGGTCGTTGTAGATACTGACGGCCTCCTCCGCGCTCTCCGCCTGTTCGACCCTCACCTGGGCGGCGGCGATCACGCGGCCGTCGATCTGGGTCAGCCAGTCCTCCGGGAAGTGGGAGAGAGGATCGCCCGAGAAGGGCTCGTCGGGGATGTCCGGCAGGAAGAGCGTGTAGGCGACGAACTCGGTATGCGCCTCCCACTTCATGTGGTAGCGGCCGAGCTCCCCGGAATAGAAGGCGGCGTCGGGCGCGGGGTGCTGCCCGCCGAACCGGTCGATGAGCGCGGTGAGGAGCGCCCGGTCCGTCGCCTGGTCGCGCCGGTCCGCTTCCTCCGGCCGGATCGCGAGATAGATCGCGCCGCAGGGAGCCTTGAGCGACGGGAAGGGGCGCGAATGCAGCTCGTTGGCGAGCTGATAGCGCTCCGGGTCGTGCATCAGGCGCTTGAGCGGCATGCGGGAATCCGGGTTGGCGTCTTTCATGGGGTGAAATGTAGCGCCGGGCGCCGCAATGCAAAATGCGACATGGGCGTTTCTTTCCGCGCTCCCGACTTTTCGCCGCAGCGCCGCCATGCGAAGCAGCGGCATGAGCGGTAGGCGCAGGCGGGTTCTGGTTGCGGGCGGCGGGGTCGGCGGGCTCGCCGCGGCGCTGGCGCTTCATCGCGCGGGCTGGGAGGCGCAGGTCTTCGAGCGGGCGGCGGAGATCGGAGAGGTCGGCGCCGGGCTCCAGCTTGGCGCGAACGGCTGGCGGGCGCTCGACGCGCTCAGCGTCGCCGGGCGGGTGGAGGCGGGCGCCTTCGCCGCGCCGGCGATCGAGATGCGGCGGGGCAGGGGCGGGGCGCTCCTCGCCGCCGTGCCGCTAGGCGCGCGCTGGGGGGCGCCGCATCTCTGCGTCCATCGCGCCGATCTTGTGGCGGCGCTTTTCTCCGCGCTGCCGCCGGGCGCGGTCAGGACCGGGGCGGAGGCTGCGGGTTACGAGACGGGGCCGGGCGGCGCGGCGCTGCGCCTCGCCTCGGGCGAGACGATCGAGGGCGACCTCGTGATCGGGGCGGACGGGCTCCGCTCCCGCATCCGCGAGGCGATGCTGGGGCCGGAGGCGCCGCGCTTCACCGGCTTCGTCGCCTGGCGGGCGACGGTTCCGGCGGAGGCCGCGCCGGGCGCGGCGGCCTGCGTGACGGCCTGGACCGGGGCGGGGCGGCACGCCGTGACCTATCCGCTGCGGGGCGGGCGGCTCCTCAACTTCGTCGGCCTCGTGCGGGAGGACTGGCGGAAGGAGGGATGGACGGAGCCGGGCGACCCGGCGGCGCTCCGCGCGCTCTTCTCTGGATGGGCGCCGCCGCTGGCGCGCATTCTCGCGGCGGTAGAGGCGCCGTTCCGTTGGGCGCTTTTCGACCGGCCGCCGCTGCCGCGCTGGTCGGACGGCGCTGCCGTCCTCCTCGGCGACGCGGCGCATCCGATGCTCCCCTCGCTCGCGCAGGGCGCGGCGCAGGCGCTGGAAGACGCCGTGGCGCTCGCGGCCCGGCTCGACCGGGCGGCGGACGTTCCCGCCGCGCTCCGCGCGCATTTCGCCGCGCGGATCGGGCGGGTGACGCGGGTTCAGGCGGAGGCGCGGGCGAACCTGGCGCGCTTTCACCGGGACGACCCGGTGACGCGGCTGGGGATCAGGGCGATACACCGGCTCGCGCCGGGCTGGTTCGCGCGGCGGCTGGACTGGCTCTACGCCGGGTAGGGCGGAGGCCGTCGTCGGCCGTTCGCGCATCGCCCCGGCGTAGGCTGGCGCTCGCCCGAGCGCGTCGCTGCTTCGTCAGATCGGCCTTCGCCTCAATCGTCCGCCATCGCCAGCCGCTCCTCCCGCGACTTGAGCGGGAGCGGCTTCGCGAGTGGGGCGGGCAGCGTCGCCGCGAGGCGGGCGCGAAGCCCGGCCCGTGCGACGCGCCTGAGCAAGGGCGCGGCGAGGAGGTTCCGCCGCTCGAACGGGTCGGCGTCATGGTCGTACAGCTCCTCCCCGCCCTTCCAGTAGCGGGTGAAGCGGTGCCGCCGCGTGCGCGCAGTGACGGCCAGAAGGTCCTTCCCCTTCGGTGGCGGAAAGAGGCCCCAGACGGCGCACGCCGCCGCCTCCCCGTCTTCCGGCCCGCCGGCGAGGAGGGCGGAAAGGTCCCTCCCGTCCGTCTCCTGCTTCGGGCGGGAGCCGGCGAGGGCGAGGAGGGTCGGGAAGAGGTCCATGTTCGTCGCGGGCTGGCCGATCCTTCGCGGGACGATCCCCGGCCCCGCCACCATCATCGGGATGCGCAGCGCCCGCTCCCAGAGCGTGAACTTGGTGAAGGCCAGCTTCTCCCCCACCTGATAGCCGTGGTCGGACCAGAGGACGATGATCGTGGAGTCGAGCAGGCCCTGCTCCTCCAGCTGGTCCAGCAGACGGCCGACCAGCCAGTCCGCATAGCTGATCGAGGCGAGATAGGCGCGGAGGAAGGCGTTGTAGTCCCGCCCGCGATGGATCTTCTGTCCGATGGGGCGGATGATGAAGCGCCGCGCCTCGGCGGGGACGGAAGCAAGCTCCCGCTCGTCCTCCATGTCGAAGGGCCCGGGCATTCCGGGCGGCAGGGCGACCTCTTCGGGATACAGGTCGAAGAAGCGTTGCGGCACGATGCAGGGCAGATGCGGGCGGAAGAGGCCGAGGGCCCAGAAACGGCCGTCCGCCCCGCGCGTCATCTCGGCGACGATCCGGTCCGCGTTCAACTCGTCATATTGCGGCTCGTCGCTCTCGGCGGGGCCGTAATCCATGTTCGGGCCGAACTCGCCCGCGCGGGCGAGCGCGCTCGTGGGCGGATGCCGGCGGCGGCCGGCGACGAAGTAATCGTCCCAATCGTCCGGGTCGATTCCCGCCTCGGCGAGATGGAATATCTTGCCGGCGCCGATCGTGGCGAAGCCGGCGTCCCGCATGTGCCCGACGAGGGAAAGCCGCTGGCCGGTCTTGTGGACCATGCGCCAGTCATGGCCGTTGGCGTAGATTCCGGTCCGCCACGGCGCCTGGCCGAAGAGCGCCGCGGCGCGGGCCGGGGAGCAGGCGGGCGCGGTGGCGTAGGCCCGTTCGAAAACGGCGGAGCGGGCGGCGAGACGCGCGATGTTCGGCGTCCTCACCTCGGGGTGGCCGCCGAGCGGCTCGATGAAATCGTTGAGGTCCTCGATGGAGAGGAAAAGGAAGTTCATGCGCTTCTCCGCCGGGCCGGGCGCGCCCGGCCCGGTCGTTACATCGCCCCGCCGCGCCTTGCCAAGCGTCGGGAGGCTACTTCTTCTTCACGCTCACGGGCGTGGCCGAGGCATTTGCGAACCCGGCCACAGCGGGCGCGGCCTTCTTCTCCTGCTTCGGTTTCTTGATTTCCTTGTTGCTGCGCTTCTGGCCCTTGGCCATGAGATGTTCCCGGAGGTTGATCGCGCCGGCCGGCATGTTCGCCCGCCGCTTCGCTGCCATGCAGCATCCGCCCGGCGCGCGGGCGATACAAGCGGTTTCTCGCGGTCGCGGCATGACATCGCCGCGCGCGCCGTCTATACTCCGGGGGCAAGAACAACGGCGGCGGGCAGATGGCGGAAAACGAAGGCGCGGGCGAAAGCTACGGCGCGGATTCGATCAAGGTTCTCAAGGGGCTGGAGGCCGTTCGCAAGCGCCCCGGCATGTATATCGGGGACACGGACGACGGCTCCGGCCTGCACCACATGGTCTATGAGGTCGTCGACAACGGGATCGACGAGGCGCTTGCCGGCCATTGCGACACGGTTACGGTGACGCTCTACGCCGACGGCTCGGTGGGCGTGACGGACAATGGCCGCGGCATCCCGACCGACATCCATGCCGAGGAGGGCGTCTCCGCCGCCGAGGTCATCATGACCCAGCTCCATGCGGGCGGCAAGTTCGACTCGAATTCCTACAAGGTTTCCGGGGGGTTGCACGGCGTCGGCGTTTCCGTCGTCAACGCGCTCTCGACCTGGCTCGACCTT
>JAUHWJ010000554.1 GCA_030424705.1 Alphaproteobacteria bacterium
GGGGTATCATGAAATGAAAGTGCTTCAATGCGCCCTTGCGGCGCTGTCTCTCGGCGTGGCCGCGCTGCCGGCGCACGCCGTGATCGTGCAGAATGGCGGCTTCGACGAGATCGGGAACAACCCGGTTGGCCTGACCCTCGGCGACAGCGACGGTCAGACGCTCAGCAGCCTTATCGGGGCAAGCGGACGGCAGTCCTGGGACGTGTTCGGCAGCCTGCCGGGCGGCTGGGTCGCTCCCACCGGGGCCGGCATCGAGGTCCAGTCCCTCAACACGCTCAACCCGAAAGTGACCCCGCATTCGGGGACCTTCTATGTCGAACTCGACACGGAGACCGAAGGCGGCAGCAACTCCAACAGCGTGATGGAGCAGGCGCTCGGCATTCTCGCGCCCCGTCGATACGAACTCTCGTTCTTCTATCGGCCGAGGACGGGCCAGGTGAACACGAACGGGATCACCGTCGAGATTTTCGACGGCGTGCTGCTGGCTCAGAACATAGTCAGCACCAACACGTCCGACTGGGTGGAGCAGGTCATCGGCTTCAATGTCGGCGCCGGCGCCGGCGACCTGACGCTCCGCTTCTCGGCGGGCGGCCTCGCGGACGAGATCGGCGGCCTGATCGACACGGTGAGCATCAACGCCGTCCCGGTCCCCGCGGCGCTTCCGCTCCTCCTCACGGGAATCGGGGCGCTCGGCTTCGCTGCGCGGCGACGTCGCAAGGCGGCCTGACCCCTCCCGCGAGGGACCGGCGGCGCGGGCGCCCCTCGGGGCGCCCGTTTTCGTTCCGCTGCGGCGAAGAAATGCGTCGCAGCGGAAAAACGGCTATGCTATCCGCTCCGTGGAACCATGAGATGGAGAAGCGGCATGGCGGAGCACAGGCAGGGCGAGATGGACATCACCGAACAGAAGCGCACGTTCGCCGGGTTCATCAAGGGCGGCGTCTGGCTTTCCGTGACCGTCGTCGTGATCCTGATCTTTCTGGCCATCGTCGGCATCTGACCTAAATCGCGACAAGCCCGGCCGAGAAGCACGGGCGACGAGGGGGAGACCATATGAAGATCGCCATTCCCAAGGAGACGCGGGAGCACGAGACCCGCGTCGCCGGGGTTCCCGAAACCGTCAAGAAATTCGTCGCCCTCGGGGCGGAGGTCGTGGTGCAGGCCGGCGCCGGGGACGGCGCCTCGCTGCCCGACGCCGCCTATGAGGCCGCGGGCGCGACCATCGCCAAGACCTTCGCCGCCACGGTGAAGGGCGCCGACGCCGTGCTCAAGATCCAGCGGCCGACCGAGGCGGAGGCGAAGAGCCTCGCCAAGGGGCAGATGCTCTTCTGCACCATGTCGCCCTATGGCGACCGGGAGATGCTCGGCTCGCTGGCCGAGAAGGGCGTGGACTGCTTCGCCATGGAGTTCATGCCGCGCATCACGCGCGCCCAGTCCATGGACGTGCTCTCCTCCCAGGCCAACCTCGCCGGCTACAAGGCGGTGCTGGAGGCGGCGAACGCCTATGGCCGCGCGATGCCGCAGATGATGACGGCGGCGGGCACGGTCGCCCCCGCGAAGGTCTTCATCATGGGCGTCGGCGTCGCCGGGCTCCAGGCCATCGCCACTGCGCGCCGGCTCGGCGCGATCGTGACGGCGACGGACGTGCGCCCCGCGACGGAGGAGCAGGTCGCCTCGCTCGGCGGCAAGTTCATCGCCGTGAAGAACGAGGAATTCGCACAGGCGCAGACGGCGGGCGGCTACGCCAAGGAAATGTCGGACGACTACAAGAAGCAGCAGGCGGAGCTGGTGGCCGGCCATATCGCCAAGCAGAACATCGTCATCACCACCGCGCTGATCCCCGGCCGCAAGGCGCCGATCCTCGTGACGAAGGAGATGGTCGCCTCCATGGCGCCCGGCTCCGTCATCGTCGACCTCGCGGTCGAGCAGGGCGGCAACGTGGAGGGCGCGAAGCTGGCGGAGAATGTCGTCACCGACAATGGCGTGACGATCCTCGGCTTCGCCAACCTGCCCGGCCGGCTGACGGCGGACGCCTCCGCGCTCTACAGCCGTAACCACCTCAATTTCCTCACGCCCTTCTTCAAGGAGAAGGCCTTCGCCCTCGACGACGAGGACGAACTCGTGAAGGGGATCCGCCTGACGAAGGGCGGCGAGGTCGTTCATCCGCAACTCGTCGCCGCGAAGGGGTAAGACCATGTCCGAAGTCCTCACGTCCCTGAGAGAAGCGGCCGAGGCCGCCGCCGCGGCGAGCCAGAAGGTCGCCGACCTCGCCGCGACCGCCGCGACGACCGCGCCGGAAGGCGTTGTGGAGGCCGCCGCGCACGGCGCCGGCATCTCCCCCTTCGTGTTCTATCTCTCCGCCTTCGTGCTGGCCTGCTTCGTCGGCTACTACGTCGTCTGG
>JAUHWJ010000555.1 GCA_030424705.1 Alphaproteobacteria bacterium
CCGCTCTCCACATGCATGTGCGCGTCGATGAGGCCGGGAACGAGGAACCGCCCCTCCGCCTCCACGACCTCCGTCTCCGGCCCGACGCAATGCGAAGCGTCGGGCCCGCAATAGGCGAACCGCCCAGCGACGACGGCGACATCCGTTTCCGGGATGACCTCACCCGAATGGACGTTCACCCAGCGCCCCCTGCGGATCACGAGATCGGCGGGCGCGCGCCCCGCCGCCACGTCGACAAGGCGCGTCAGGGTTTCGTGGCGGGGGGCGAGGGTCATGGCGCGGTCTCCGTGGCTTCGGGCGAGCATAGGGGAGCGGCGCGTCACTGTGGAGGGGGCGCAGGCGATGCGGCCGGCGGGCGCGCCCCCCCGCCCCGTCAGAACGGCGCCGGAATCGCCTCCGGCGTCAGGATCTGCCTGGCGCCCTCCTCGAAGGCGGCGAAGCTCTGCGCCCAGTCCGCCCCCGGCCAGCAGAGCGCCATCGCCCCCTCCGCAGGGCGCCAGGCCGCCGTGTAGAGCGTGCCGAAGCCCGCCGCGAAGGCGGTCGAATAGAGCGGCGGGCGGAGGAAGGCGCCGATGAACCGCTCCTCCGTCTCGGGGTGAAGCGTCAGCCGCTGGAGGAGGAACCGCTCCCGCTCCACCGTCGCCGTGAAGCGGGCGTGATGCGCCCATTCCACCCGCTCCTGATGGTTCGTGGCGACGGGCGCGTGCGTCACCAATGCCTCCCGGTCGGGCGCGAGCCAGACGGTCACAAACCGCCGCGCTGCGTCGAGCGCGGTGACGTTGTAGCTCATGTGGCACGGGATGCGCTTCAGCGCCGCGGCCGCCTCCGCCGCATTCTCGCAGGTCTCCAGCACATAGCGGAGGATGAGCGGCACGCCGAACCCCTCCCCGATCTCCCGCCGCCCCCCGAAGGTGAGCGAGACGGCGAGCCCCGCATCGTTCATCCCGTCGATCACGCCGAAGAGCCCGTCCGTCATCGCGATCACGCCGCGCCGCCACCGCGTCTTCAGCAGCACCGCGTCGAAGGCGTGCGGGTTGTAGTCGTAGTTGCGGACGAGGAGCGGCGTCTCCCCGGGCCAGACCGCCTGGCTGCACCCGGCGAGATAGGCGGGCGGGCGGAGGAAGGAGAGGAACCGCGCCGCCGCGTCCCCGCCGCCCGCAATGTCCGAAAGCGCCTCGTGGAGATCGAGGATTTCCGGCATGTGCCGGCGGATCGCGTTCCGCCCCTCGCGCCATGTCGGCCGCGCGGCGACTCCCTCCCGCCCCCACCAACGCCGGTAGGCCGGCCAGTATTCCGCGAAGAGCCTGGCCCATTTCGGGCCGGGCTCATCCTCCTCCACCGCGCGGAAGAGGAGCCGCATCTCACATGATCTTGAAGGCGTGATCCTCCAGCGCCGCCGCCGATGGCAGCGGGCGGGCGGAGAAGGCCGTCTTGATCCCGTGAATCCACTTCTTCGAACGGTCCGTCAGCTCGAAATTCTTGGTCATCGACCGCCCGCGGGTGACGAGGATGCCAAGGTCCGCGCCCTCATAGCGGAAATCGCCGGGCCGGAGGATGCGGAGGAAGAAGGCCTCGTCCTCGCTCTCCACCGCCCGCCGGTGATAGTCGAACCGGTCGAAGACGACCCGCCCGTTCGGGAGCATCCGGTAGATGCCGGATTGCGGCGCCTGGGTGATGACGTCCACGCTGTCGTCGGTGTGCTTGATGACCATCTGGGACCATGAATCGATCATGTCCGGGTCGGCCCAGCGGGCGTTCAGCTCCTCCACGTCGAGGCTGAAGGGCTTGCCGCTGAATTCGAGCAGATGGAAGAGGAAGAGCGGCGCGTCCGCATGGGCGAAGGCGGCGTGGTTCGTCATCGAGGAGGCGCCGGTGATCCGCGGGTTGAGCTCGCCGAGCCAGATGTCGCCGCTCTTCTTCTCGATCAGGAAGTCCAGTTCGAAATAGCCGCGATAGCCTTCCTTCCGCAGCTGTTCGCCGAACTTGAAGGTGAGGTCCCGCGCCATCTTCCGTGTCTTCGGCGGGAAGGCGGTGGAGAAGATCTCGTTGCCGCACCAGCCGCCGCGATAGGGCGTGAGGTCGGAAAAGCCGACAAGCTCCGTCATCAGCGGGCCGACGATGGTGCCCTCCGCCGTGGCGCAGGCCTCGATGGCCGAGCCGCGGCAGTCGATCCGCTTCATGATCTTGATCTCGCCCTCGCCGACGATCTCATGCTCGTGCCGGCGGAAATCGGCCTCGGACTTGATGAAGAACGTGGTGTGGCCGCTGTCGCCGAAGGCGGATTGCAGCACGAGGTCATGCCCGATCCCGGCCTTCTCCGTGATCTCCCGCAGCGCCTCGTAGCTCGGGACCTCGGCGAGCACGTTCGGCACGGAGGGCACG
>JAUHWJ010000556.1 GCA_030424705.1 Alphaproteobacteria bacterium
CCAGCGCATCCGCCGCGCCCGGCCGCTCCTGCGCCCAGTCCACCGCAATGTCATGCAGCATGGACTGAAGCCGCGCCACGGCGATGGAGACCTCGGCGAAGCTCCGCCTGTCATCGCACCAGTCCTCGCCGAGCCGCCTGGCGAGCGCGGGGATGTAGAGATCCACGATGCTCTCGTCGCTGACGCCGCGGCCCTGCAGATCGTCGAGCACCTTCAGCCTGCGCCCGCGATCCTGCTCGAAGGCCGCCGTCTCCAGCAGCGCAAGGAGCGACGGCTCCGCCGCTTCCCCGCTCCGCGGAGACCGGGCGGCGAGAACGGCGAGCGCGCGGCTGGCGAGCGAGTTCACCTCGCTGCGATGCGGCGCGGCCCGCTCCCGGACTGACGAACGTGCGTCTTTCTGCATGACCCGCATCTCCCGGGTTCGGACCCGTCTGCAAGCGCCCGGCGCATCGTGGCCGAACGACTCGCAGCGGCATGAGGACACTCTGCCGCGTTCGCGCGCGATTGTCAAAAAAACCTGACAACGATTTTCGCATCGTGAACATCGCCCGCGGATTTTTCCCGCTCAGGTTGAGGGAGATTTTCGGAAATCACATGGTTTCAATGAGTTGCCATCTTCTCGCTGCCTGCGGGGGCCTGTCTCCGCCTCCTGACGGCGCGGCGAAAAACTGTAAGTTTCAATTGACAGTCCTTCGCACGGACACATATCGTTCATCGAAGGCCGAAAGGCGGGAGGCGACAGGATGCCGAGAGGCGAAGACAGGCGGGAAGGGTTGACGGGAAAAGCCCGCGCCCGGCCGCTCTATACGGCGGAAGAGCGGCGGCGGCGCGACGGCACGGTCTGGACCCTGGTTCAGGGCGTTCTCGCGCCGGCGCAATTCCTCGTCTTCCTCGTCTCGCTCGCGCTGGTGCTGCGGTTCCTCGCCACGGGCGAGGGCTATGCGGCGGCGACGGTCTCCATCGTCGTCAAGACGGGCTTTCTCTACGGGATCATGGTCACCGGCGCGATCTGGGAGAAGGTCGTGTTCGGGCGCTGGCTCTTCGCCCCGGCCTTCTTCTGGGAGGATGTGTTCAGCTTCCTCGTGATCGCGCTCCACACCGCCTATCTCTGGGCGCTCTGGTCCGGCGTTCTGACGCCCTTCGAGCTGATGGCGCTCGCGCTCGCCGCCTACGCCGCCTACGTCATCAACGCCGGGCAGTTCCTCTGGAAGCTGCGCATGGCGCGGCTTCAGGGGGGCGCGGCATGAACCGGCCCGTCACTCTCTCCGACTCCCCCGCCAAGGGCTGCCGCGAGGCGCCCGTTCTGAAGGAGCGCGGCCAGCGCGAGGTCTTCTGCGGGCTGACGGGAATCATCTGGCTGCACCGGAAGATGCAGGACGCGTTCTTCCTCGTCGTCGGCAGCCGCACCTGCGCGCATCTCCTGCAATCGGCCGCCGGGGTGATGATCTTCGCGGAGCCGCGCTTTGGCACGGCGATTCTCGAGGAGAAGGACCTCGCCGGCCTCGCCGACGCGCATGACGAGCTCGACCGGGAGGTGGAGCGCCTGCTGGCGCGGCGGCCCGATATCCGCCGGCTCTTCCTCGTCGGCTCCTGCCCCTCCGAGGTCATCAAGCTCGATCTCAGCCGTGCGGCGGAGCGGCTGACGCGGAAATATGCGCCGCATGTCGCGGTGCTGAACTATTCCGGCTCCGGCATCGAGACGACGTTCACGCAGGGCGAGGACGCCTGCCTCGAATCGATGGTTCCCGTCCTGCCCGAGAGTGCGGAGCGCCAGCTCCTTCTCGTCGGGGCCCTGCCCGACGTGGTGGAGGACCAGGCGCTTTCGCTTCTCTCCGCGCTCGGGATCGAGACGGTGCGCGTTCTTCCCTCGCGCCGCGCGGATGCGCCGCTGGCGGTGGGGGAGGGCACGGTCTTCGCCCTGACGCAGCCCTTCCTCGGGGAGACGGCGGCGGCGCTCGAACGCCGGGGCGCAAGGCGGATCGACGCTCCGTTTCCCTTCGGCGAGGAGGGCACGACGCTCTGGCTCCGCGCCGTCGCCGCCGAGTTCGGCGTGTCTGACGAGCGGTTCGAGGCCGTCACCGCCGCGCCCCGCGCCCGCGCCCGGCTCGCCGTCGCCGCGGCGGCGGAGACGCTGGACGGGCGCTCGATCTTCTTCTTCCCCGACAGCCAGCTGGAGATCCCGCTGGCGCGGTTCCTGACCCGAGAATGCGGGATGCGCGCGATCGAGATCGGCGCGCCTTACATCCACAAGGGCCTCGTCGGCCCCGATCTGGACCTGATTGCAGAGGGTCCGCTCCTCTCCGAGGGGCAGGATGTCGACAAGCAGCTCGACCGGGCGCGGGCCGCGCGGGCCGATCTCACCGTTTGCGGCCTCGGCCTCGC
>JAUHWJ010000557.1 GCA_030424705.1 Alphaproteobacteria bacterium
ATCGTGTAGGCGAGAAAACAGGTCGGCCGGTCATGCGTCACCGAGGCGAAGACATCCGCCATGGTCGAGACGCAGTTGCCGCCGAGATTCTCCATGAGCGCGGCGAGCTCCGCGTCGGAGCGGCGGGCGATGAGGGCGGAGACGGGGCCCTGATCCCCGAGATCGTCCATCAGCCGCGCGCGCCAGACGGCGCCGCCCCGGAAGGTGAGCGCGGCGTATTCCGCGTTGGGGCAGGCGTCGATCCAGTTTCGCAGGGCCTCGCCGCCCGGCTCCGCGAAGGCTGCGCGCTGGAGCGCGCCGTATTTCGCCTTCACCACGTCCCAGCCGAAGGCGGAGAAGATGCGCTCGATCCGGTCGAACAATCCCTCCCGCACGATCCCGTCGAGCGACTGGCGATTGTAGTCGATGATCCACCAGCAATTGCGGAGGTCGTTCTTCCAGCCTTCCTGAAGGACCTCGTAGACATTGCCCTCGTCGAGCTCGGCGTCCCCGGCGAGGGCGATCATCCGGCCGAAGGGCGCGCCCTCGCCCCAGTCCTTCGCGGCGATGAAGTCCTGCACCAGCGAGGCGAGCGCCGTGATCCCGACGCCGAGGCCGACGGAGCCGGTGGAGAAGTCCACGTCGTCCACATCCTTCGTCCGGCTCGGATAGCTCTGCGCGCCGCCATAGCCGCGGAACGCCTCCAGCTTCTCCCGCGTCTGGGTTCCCATGAGGTAATGCATGGCGTGGAAGACGGGGGAGGCGTGCGGCTTCACCGCCACGCGGTCCTCCGGCCGGAGCGCCGAGAAATAGAGCGCCGTCATGATCGAGACGATGGAGGCTGAGGAGGCCTGGTGCCCGCCGATCTTGATCGCGTCCTCCTTCGGGCGGACATGGTTGGCGTGGTGGATCATCCAGTGCGAGAGCCAGAGGAGGCGCTGCTCCACGGTCTTCAGATGGCGATGGTCTTCGGTCATGGCGGCTCCCGCTTCCGGCGCCCCGAGGATGGCCGGCGGGGCGCGGCTGTCAATGCGCCGCCCTTGCCGCCGCCCCGCCGATATGGCGTTCTCCGCCCCGCGCCGGGCGATTCCGGCGCGAGGAGGAAAGATCCGCCTGATGCAGCTTCCCCCCGGCTTTTCCGCCGCGCCGAAGAAGAGCGCCTATGACGTGGTGATCGTCGGCGGGGCGATGATGGGCTCCGCCGCCGCATGGTTCCTGACCGAGAACCCGGATTTCGACGGTTCGATCCTCGTGCTCGAACGGGCGCCGGATTACGCCGCCTGCTCCACGGCGCACACGAATTCCTGCATCCGGCAGCAATTCTCGACTGAGCTCAACATCCGGATCAGCCAGTTCACGGCGGATTTCGTGAAGAACCTCCGCGAGCGGATGGGGGACGAGCGCATCCCGGACCTGCCGATCCGGAATTTCGGCTATCTCTATCTCGCGGACAGCGAGGCCTTCGCCGCCCATCTCCGCGCGGCGCAGGCGGTGCAGCTTGCCGCGGGGGCGGAGACGCGGCTGCTGACGGCCGGGGAGATTGCGGCGGCGTATCCCTTCTACAATGTGGAGGACATCCTCCTCGGCTCGATCAACACGAAGGATGAGGGCTATTGGGACGGCGCGGCGGTCTTCGACTGGCTGCGCCGCCTCGCGCGGGAGCGGGGGGCGGAGTATGTGGCGGACGAGGTCGTCTCGATGCGGCTCAATGCCGCCGGAACGCGGGTCGAGAGCGTGAGGCTGGCGGGCGGGGCGGAGATCGCCTGCGGGCATGTCGTCAACTGCTCCGGCCCGCGCGCGGCGCGGACCGCGCGGATGGCGGGCATCAACCTGCCGGTCGAGCCGCGGAAGCGGTATTCGTGGATCTTCAAGGCCGAAAGGCCGCTCGACCGCGACCTGCCGCTGACCATCGACCCTTCGGGCGTGCATGTGCGGGAGAACGGGGGCGGGACCTATCTCGCCGGCGGCCATCCGGAGCATGACCCGGCGGTGGAGCCGGACGATTTCACCATGGATCACGGCTTCTGGGAGGAGCACGCCTGGCCCATCATCGCCACGCGCATCCCGCAATTCGAGGCGGTGAAGGTGACGAGCGCCTGGATCGGGCATTACGCGATGAACGTGCTGGACCGGAACGCCATCGCCGGGCCACATCCCGTTGTGACGAACTTCCATTTCATTAACGGCTTTTCCGGCCACGGGCTCCAGCAGGCTCCGGCGATGGGGCGGGGGCTGGCGGAGCGGATCACCTATGGCGAATATCGCAGCCTCGACCTCTCGCCCTTCGGCTTCGGGCGGATCGCGGAAAACCGGCCGATCCCCGAAAGCGCGGTGATCTGACCCCAAGGGAAGGACGGACCATGAAACGCATCGTTCTCACCGGCGCCGCCGGGCGGCTCG
>JAUHWJ010000558.1 GCA_030424705.1 Alphaproteobacteria bacterium
CCGGCGAAGGACGACCCCGCCGCCCGCGCCCGCTTCCTCGGCATCATGGCGACGCAGGCGGAGCGCATGAAGCGGCTGGTGGAGGACCTCATGTCCCTCTCCCGCATCGAGATGAACGCCCATGTCAGGCCCAAGGGCGCGGTGGACCTCGCCGCCCTCGCCCACGCCACCGTGGCGGCGATGGAGCCGGTGGCGCGCGAGGCGGGGGCGACGCTCGCGATGGAGGTGGAGGGCGAGGGGCCCGTCGTCGCGGGCGACCAGGACCAGCTCGCCCAGCTCCTCACCAACCTCCTCGACAACGCGATCAAGTATGGCGGCGAGGGCGTGACCGTCACGATCCGCCGCGCCGCGCCCGCGCCGGAATGGCCCGGCATGGTCGGCCTGACCGTGGCCGACGACGGCCCCGGAATCCCGCGGGAGCATCTGCCCCGACTGACCGAGCGGTTCTACAGGGTCTCGGTAGCGCGCAGCAAGGCGGTGGGGGGCACGGGGCTCGGCCTCGCCATCGCGAAGCACATCCTCACGCGTCATCGCGGCGAGCTCCAGATCCGCTCGAAACTCGGCGAGGGCAGCGCCTTCACGATCTGGATGCCGCCGGCGCCCGACTCGCGCGCCGCGCCCGGTTCTATGACGAAACCCCGCGAAGCGCGGCCCGAGAATGCGGACAAATCCTGATTTTTCTATTATTATCAAAAATCTACAATGTCACAAAACTGTTTTCCCTTCGTCATAGAAACTCGGCCTGCGAAGGCTAGGCACGGCCCCTGAGACAGGGCGCGAGACGTTCTGCTCGTCAAAACGCAGAAACGATCCTCGATATGGAGAGATTCACATGAACAAGCGCATCGCAGCCGCCGCGATCGCCGCCGCGGCGGTCGCCGTCGCCGGGTCCGCCTCGGCCCGCGACCAGGTCCAGATCGCCGGCTCCTCGACCGTTCTTCCCTACGCCCAGATCGTGGCGGAGGCCTTCGGCGAGACCTATTCCAACTTCAAGACGCCGATCGTCGAATCCGGCGGCTCCTCTGGCGGCCTGAAGGAATTCTGCAAGGGCGCCGGCCCGGCGACCATCGACATCGCCAACGCATCCCGCGCGATCCGCGACAGCGAAGTGAAGGCCTGCGCCGACGCCGGCGTGACGGACATCATGGAAGTCCGTATCGGCTATGACGGGATCGTCTTCGCGACGGACATCAACGGCCCGGACTTCGCCTTCACCCCGGCGGACATCTACAAGGCGCTGGCTTCCGACGTCGTTATCGACGGCGCGCTCGTTCCCAACCCGTACGAGACCTGGAAGGAAGTGAACCCGGCCTTCCCCGACTGGAAGATCGCCGCCTACATCCCGGGCGAGAAGCACGGCACCCGCGAAGTCTTCGAGGAGAAGGTTCTCGCGCATGGCTGCGAGGAGACCGGCGCCATGAAGGCGATGATGGACGGCGGCATGGAGAAGAAGGCGGCGCAGGAAGCCTGCATCCGCGTCCGCAAGGACGGCGCCTCCATCGACATCGACGGCGACTACACCGAGACGCTGTCGCGCATCGACGCGAACCGCACCGGCGTCGGCGTGTTCGGCCTCGCCTTCTACGAGAACAACAAGGACCGTCTGAAGGTCGGCACCATGTCCGGGATCGTCCCGACCACGGAGTCGATCGCCGCGGGCGAGTACCCCGTCTCCCGTCCGCTCTTCTTCTACGTGAAGAAGGCGCATCTCGACGTGATCCCGGGCCTTCGCGAGTATGTCGAGTTCTTCACGGCCGACGAGATGATCGGGCCGGCGGGTCCGCTCGCCAACTATGGCCTCGTCGCCGCGCCGAAGGCCGAGCGGGAGGCGCTCCGCGCCCGCATCGCCGCCGGCGAGACGATGTGATCGGACCCCGGTCCTGAACGCGCCGGGGGCGGAACGCCCGCCCCCGGCGACCTGACGCGAGGGGAAGAGGATCATGGGCGTCTCGACGCTGATACTGGTCGTGCTGGCGCTCGCCGCCGCCGGCTACATCGCCGGCCGGATGAAGGCGAAGGCGATGGAGAGGGCCGGGGCGAGGCCCCATTCGCGGAGCGGCTTCCATGCCGCCCATGTGATGAACTGGGTGCTGCTGCCCTCGCTCGCCGTCATTGTGCTGATCGTGATCGCGCGCCCCATCATCGTCGATAACGCGGTGCGCGCCGAATTTCCGGCGGAGCTTCGCCAGGACGAGACGCAATCCAACCTCATCGCCGGGATGGTCTCGCAGATCGCCGGCGGGCTGACGCTGCTCGACGAAGGCGAGCGCGAGCAGGTGCGCGTCGGCCTCGTGCCGCTCCGGCCGCTGCTGGCGGAGAAGGGCGTCGCGCTCGGCGGCGCCGACATAGAACCCTTCATGGTC
>JAUHWJ010000016.1 GCA_030424705.1 Alphaproteobacteria bacterium
CCAGCTTTACTCGAAGCGCATCCTCGCCCTCGCGGCGGACATGCCGCTGACCGCGCCGATCGAGGGCGCGAACGGAACCGCGAAGGCCCGCTCCCCGCTCTGCGGCTCCACCGTCTCCGTCTCGCTCCGGGAGGAGGACGGCAAGGTCGCCGGCTTCAGCCAGGACGTGAAGGCCTGCGCGCTCGGCCAGGCTTCCGCCGCCGTGCTCGGCGGGGCCGTGCTCGGCCGCAGCCGGGAGGAGATCGCGGCCGGGCGGGAGGCGCTCCGCGCCATGCTGAAGGAGGGCGCTCCGCCCCCCGGCGCGCCGTTCGACGCGCTCGAAGTGCTGGAGCCCGCGAAGGACTACCGCAACCGCCACGCCTCCATCCTCCTCGCCTGGGACGCGACGCTGCAGGCGCTGGACGAGGCGGCGAAGCGCCGAGTCGGCTGAACGGCGGGACGCGGCGGCCACGGCATAAACACGAATCGTTCTCCGTACCCCCCGATCAAGATCTCAGGCTCGGGGCCAATCGATTTACGGAAATCGATGGCGGTGAACCGCATGACACTCTAGTCTGCCATATGGCAGCAAGACTGACGCGCGTCGCCTCAAGACCAGACAGAAGCCCTATTGAGCCTCGTCAAACCATCGCTTTAGCGACTGATGGAGCGGAGGTGGAGCGGACGCAAAGATCGAATCTGCAAGCACGGTTTGCAGATTCGCGCGCTGGCATGGAGCCGGTCTTTCTAAACAAAGATGCGACGCAGGCGGCGGCGCCGGTCTCCTTGGCGGCACGAGACGCACCGGAGCGCGCAGGCGCCGCCTCAATCCCTGAAGCTGCGCGAATACTCATCCGGGCCGGCGACGAAGGCGACAGGCTGGTTGGCGGAGGTGACGCCGATAGGCTGACTGGCGGGCGCGGCGACGATCGTTTGGTTGGCCGGGCGGGAGAAGACACGCTATTGGGCCGCGGCGGCGACGACACGCTTCTCGGCGGCGGCGGGGCAGATCGGTTGCTGGGCGGCGGCGACCGCGACGAGCTCAAGGGCGGGGGTGGAGACGACACACTCAAAGGCGGGGGTGGCGAGGACAAACTGAAGGGCGGCGGCGGGGCGGATCGGCTTCTCGGCGGCGCCGGCGGCGACGATCTCAGAGGCGGGGCCGGAGACGACACGCTCAAAGGCGGCGGCGGCGAAGACAGGCTGATGGGCGGCGGCGGAGACGACTCTCTCAATGGCGGCCGCGGCGCAGACGTTCTGGCCGGGGGCGCAGGAGCTGACACGATACGCGGCGGAGCAGGCGCGGATACGCTTCGCGGTCAGGGCGGAGACGACGTCTTCCTGTTCACGCGCAAAGATCTTGCCGGCGGAGACACTGATGTCATCGTTGGCTTCCGCTCCGGATCGGACCGGATCGATATTCGCGGGGTCACGGGATTCGCCGGAATCGAAAGCCTGATCTTCGGCGAACGAGATGGCGACCTGACGGTGGAGATCGGCGGGGGAACCATCGTGTTCAGGGGACGCTCGAGCGACGCTCCGCTCGAGGCCCGTGACTTCGGCTTGTCGGAGAACGTCGACGCCGGGCCAGTCGACAATCGTCCGCCGCCAACTCCGCCGGTCGTCACTCCGCCGGCTGTGCAACCGCCGGTCGTTCAACCGCCCGTCGTGCAGCCGCCCGTAGTGCAGCCGCCAGCCACGAAACTCGATGGCGGCCCTGAGGGAGACCGCCTCTTCGGCTCGGCCGCAAATGAACGCCTGAACGGTGAAGGCGGCGCGGATACGCTTGAGGCCGGGGCCGGCGCCGACACTTTGACCGGAGGCGCAGGGGCGGATGTCTTTCTCGTTCGCCTTGCAAACGACGCGATCGACCCGCAGCCCGATTCGATCACCGATTTCAGCATCGGCTTCGGCGACAGGATGGATCTCACCGAGGCGCTGGCGGGTCTCTCCTTCGAAGACATCGCCGAGGTCGTCCAGCTCAGGGTCGAGGGCCAGGACACGGTCGTCTCGATCAATCGCGGCGCTGGTTTCGCCGATGTGCTGCGGCTTGAAGGCGTAGCGTTGACTCTCTCGCAGCTCGCCCTGTTCGGGATGGATGCGCCGAGCCGCTCCGGGCAGGTCTTCGTTTCGAATCCATTCGGTTTCACCAATCTCTCCAACACCGCATCGGACCCGTCGGTCACGCCTGACGGCCGCTTCGTCGTCTTCGCTGACAAGCAGAATCTCGATGGCTCGCCCACTGACGAACCGGTCTTCCGCACCACCGAGGACGGCTTCCGGATCGAGGAGGGGGCGACGCTCGATGTTTTCCTTCGGAACGTGGACACGGGCGCGACGATACGCGTCAGCGGGCGCGACGACGGGAGCGCGCCGGTCGACTTCGGCGGGAACCCCGCACGCGCCGCGAGCCCGGACGTAACGCCCGACGGGCGGTTCGTCGCCTTCGTTTCCGACGGGTTGCTCTCCGCCGACGCCGAGGCCTCGGATGAAGGCGGCGTATATATCCGGGATATGTCAGCTACTGAGGCGGGTCTCCGTTTCATCGGTCTTGAGGTTCCGCTGGACGATGATCCATTCGGGCGCGACCGAACCCTCTCCGCCAAGGTCGTGGCGATCTCGGATGACGGATCGAAGATCGCCTATGTCTCAGGCGCGCCGGAGATTTTCTCGAGCGTATTCGGCGTCGAGACCGAGGTGAGCGCCGACGGACGGGACGTGTTCTATTCCGATCAGACGTTCGGTTCCTTCAACGTGATCGACGGCGTGCACCGGGGCCTCGACATCTATCTTCATGACGCCGCAACTGGCGAAACGCGTCTTGTCAGCGGAAGAAACGAGTTCGAGGACGACGACTTCTTCGTCTTCGAGGCTGGCGGGCTCGTACCGGACCCCTACCCGAACACGGTCTTCATTGACGGCCCGCTCCGCGACGGCGGCGTCGCGATCAGCGGCGACGGCGGCCTCGTCGCCTTCGTCACAGGCGCGCAGCTGACCGCCGACGATCAGGACGATGCGCTCGACGTCTACATCCGTGACTGGCGCATGTTCGAGACGCGGCTCGTCAGCGTCGGCACGGACGGGGCGGATGCGTTCGGCGTTTCGCTGTCGGCCGACGGAACACGGATCGCCTTCACCGTGGACCGGACCGGCGCGCCCGGCGCGGCGCCGGACGAATTTGGCACGCGGATCGTCGAGATCGACCGATCCGATCTCTCGCTCGGTCCCATACTCGACCTGACCGCGCCAGCCGGCCTTGGCTATCTCAATCCGACCCTCTCCCCTGACGGGGCCAGAATTGGGCTGGCGCGCTATGATTCCGGGGGCTTCGAGACGACGATCGAAGTCCGCGATCTCGCAACAGGCTTGGTCACGATCCGGAACGCGAGCCCGGATTTCTTCGCCGGCGGCTCCGAGATCGGGCCGGGCCTGCCCGGTTTCGATCTGTCCGATTCCGGGATCGCCTATCGCGTTTCGACCGGCGATGGCGGAGACTCGGATGCGGAATTTGCGCTTGGGGACAGTCTCGTCTTCGAGACGCTTCTCTTCTAGGAAAGCGCGCCGACGCCCTCTCAAAAATGGTCGCTCCACGGGGGAGACAGGGAAGCCGCAGGCCCTTTCGCTCTGACGCCAGCACCGGAAGCGACCTACGGGACAGCAAAAGCAGAAAAACTTTCGTCGGACCGGCGAAGCTGGGCTAGGATAAACTCCAGGACTGCAAGAGACGGCCCACCTACGCCGCCGATAGAAGCAGCGTTGGAACAGTCGCCAGGGGAGAAACCACCATGAACATGCGACCCGACCCTACATTCCACCCGACCCCGCGGATGGCGATGGAGGCCCCGCCGGAGACGCTCGCCTTCACCCTGATGCTGAGCCCCGACGGCTCCCAGCCGGACGGACTCGCGGTGATCGACGTCGACCCGAAGTCGAAGAGCTATGGCCAGATCGTCCACTCGCTCTTCATGCCGAACAAGGGGGACGAGTTCCATCATTTCGGCTGGAACGCCTGCTCCTCCGCCCTCTCGCCGCTCACGGGGCACGCCTTCCTCGAACGGCGCTATCTCATCATTCCCGGCATCCGCTCCAGCCGCATCTACGTGATCGACGTGAAGGAGCCGCTGAAGGCGAAGATCCACAAGATCATCGAGCCGGAGGAGCTTTTCGCCAAGACCGGCTATTCCCGCCCGCACACGATCCATTGCGGGCCTGAGGGAATCTACGTCTCCACCCTCGGCGGCGGCGGCAAGGACGGGACGGACGGGCCCCCGGGCATCTTCATCATGGATTGCGAGACCTTCGAGATTCGCGGCCGTTACGAGATGGACCGGGGGGCGCAGTCGAAGCACTACGATTTCTGGTGGAACCTGCCGCGGGACTACATGGTGAGCTCCGAATGGGGCCTGCCGCCGCAATATGAGAACGGGCTCGTGCCGGAGGACCTGCTCTCCAACAAGTACGGCCATATGATCCACTTCTGGGACCTTCGCGCGCGGCGCTGCGTCCAGAGCCTCGATCTCGGGGCCAACCACCAGATGGCGCTGGAAATCCGGCCCGCGCATGACCCGGCGAAGGAATACGGCTTCTGCGGCGTGGTGGTGGACACGACGAACCTCCAGGGCGCGATCTTCACCTGGCGGAGGAAGGCGGACGGGACGTTCGAGGCGGTCAAGACCATCACGATCGACCCGAAACCTGCCGACCCGGCGGACCTGCCGGACCTCCTGAAAGGGTTCGGCGCCGTTCCCCCGCTCGTGACGGACATCGACCTCAGCCTCGACGACAGGTTCCTCTACGTCGCCTGCTGGGGGCTCGGCGAGATGCGGCAATACGACGTGTCCGACCCGATGAACCCCGTGCTCACCGGCAAGGTGGAGATCGGCGGGATCGTCGCCAAGACGCCGCACCCGAACGGAAAGACCTTCGGCTACGGCCCGCAGATGGTGGAGATCAGCCGGGACGGGAAGCGCGTCTACTGGACCAACTCGCTCTATTCGACCTGGGACGACCAGTTCTATCCCGGCGACCGGGGGGCGGCGATGGTCTGCGCCGATGTGGGGCCGGATGGCGGGCTGACGCTCAACAAGGACTTCTGGGTCGAATTCCCGAAGGGCTATCGCAGCCACCAGATCCGGCTCGAGGGCGGGGACTGCTCCACCGACAGTTTCTGCTATCCGAACGTCTGAGCCTTGATCGACGCGGCGAACGCGGCGGCCCTCTGGTGGGCCGTCATCGCCTCGGGCCTCTATCACGGGCTCAATCCCGGTATGGGCTGGCCGCTCGCCGTCTCCGCCGCGCTCATGGAACGGCGGGCGGCTGCTCTGCCCCGCGCGCTCGCGGCGCTCGGGATCGGGCATTTCCTCGCCATGGCGGCGATCCTGGCGCCCTTCGCGCTCATGTCCACGCTTATCGCGTGGGAGCGGGAACTCCGCATCGGCGCGGCTTGCCTCGTCATCGCAGCGGGGCTTTTCCTTCTCGTCCGCCGGCGGCATCCGCGATTCCTCGCCCGCGTGAAGCCGCGGAGGCTGGCGCTCTGGTCCTTCCTCGCGGCGACGGCGCATGGCGCCGGGCTGATGCTGCTGCCGATCTATCTCGGCATCTGCGCCCTGCCGGGGGCCTCCGCCGCCGAGGCCGGGGCGCTGATGTCATCGACTCTCGGCGCCGCCCTGCTCGTCGCCGTCGCGCATACGGCGGCGATGATGGGGGCCGGCGGGGCGCTCGCCCTCGGGATCTACTACTGGCTCGGGCTCCGGTTTCTCTCCCGAACCTGGTTCAATCTCGATCTGCTCTGGGCCCTCAGCCTCGTCGCGGTCGGCGCCTTCGGGCTCCACGGCGCCCTGACGCATTGAGCGGGCGATCTCAGATTGCAGTGAGGGCGAACCCCGCGAAGACCATGCCGCACATGACGGCGAGCCCCAGAATGTCGGCGACGGCCCCGCCGGGGCGGGCGGCGGCGAGTTCGGCGATGCGGCGCGCTGCGGTCATGTTCAGTCTCCTCTGCCTGAGGTTGTGCGGACAATCGTTCTGTTCCTTTCATGTTCTATTTTTAGACCATCGTCAAGAACAATAAGAGAACGAGTTATCCACCGGCGAGGTAGCGGATCGCCGCGTCCCGATCATGGAGATAGAGGAGCGTGCGGAGCGCCGCGCCCCGCGCCCCGTCCAGCCCGCGCTCCGCGGCGAGCCGCGCGTCGGCCTGCGCGACCTGCATGAGCGCGCCGTCCGTCTCCATGTTCGCGATGCGGAAATCGGGGAGGCCGGATTGCGCGGCGCCGAGGAGATCGCCTGCGCCGCGAAGCTTCAGGTCCGCCTCGGCGATGCGGAAGCCGTCCTCCGTCTCCCGCAGCGTGGTGAGCCGGGCGCGCGCCGCCTCACCCAGGGGGCCGCGATAGAGAAGAAGGCAGGTCGAGGCGCCGGCGCCGCGCCCCACCCGCCCGCGGAGCTGGTGAAGCTGCGCGAGGCCGAAACGCTCCGCCTGCTCGATCACCATGATCGTCGCCTCGGGCACGTCCACGCCCACCTCGATCACGGTCGTCGCAACCAGGAGTTGCGCTGCGCCGGACTGGAAGGCTGCCATCGCCGCATCCTTCTCCGCCGGGGCCATGCGACCGTGGACGAGGGCGACGCGCTCCGGCCCGAGGGCGAGGCGGAGCTGCGCCGCCCGCTCCTCCGCCGCGGTGAGGTCCACGAGTTCGGATTCATCGACAAGCGGGCAGACCCAGTAGGCCCGCCGCCCCTCCTCCAGCGCCGCGCGGAGCCGCGCCACCACATCCCCGATCCGCTCCGCGTTCACGAGGCGGGTGTCGATCGGCTGGCGACCGGGCGGCTTCTCGTCCAGTACGGAAACGTCCATGTCGCCGTGGCTGGCGAGGGCGAGGGTGCGGGGGATCGGCGTCGCCGTCATCGAGAGCATGTCGGCGCGGAGGCCCTTTTCCAGCAGGTCCATGCGCTGACGGACGCCGAAGCGGTGCTGCTCGTCGATCACGACGAGGCGAAGGTCGTGGAATTCCACCTCTTTCTGGAAGAGCGCGTGGGTGCCGACGAGGATGTCCGCCTCCCCCGCCTTCAGCGCCGCGAGCTTGGCGGCCCGCGCCGCGCCCTTGTCCCGCCCTGTGAGGAGGAGGAGGCGGGCGCCCGCCGCTTCGGCCAGCGGGCGGAGATTCGCCTCGTGCTGGCGGGCGAGGATTTCGGTCGGCGCCATCATCGCGCCCTGCCCGCCCGCCTCCACGGCGGTCAGCAGCGCGAGCATGGCGACGAGGGTTTTCCCTGCGCCGACATCACCCTGGAGGAGGCGCATCATCCGCTCGGGCGCCGCCATGTCCGCCGCGATCTCCGCCGCCGCGCGCGCCTGCGCCCCGGTCGGCGCGTAAGGGAGGGCGGCGAGGAGCTTCGCGCGGAGCCGCCCGTCGCCCGCGCTCGCGCGCCCCTTGCCCTTCCGCATCCGCCCGCGGGCGAGCGCGAGGGCGAGGGCGTGGGCGAGAAGCTCGTCATAGGCGAGCCGTCGCCGCGCCGGCGCCTCGGGCGAGAGCGCGGCGCGGCCCGTTGGCGCGTGGAGCGCGGCGAGGGCGGCGCGCCAGGCGGGCCAGCCTTCCCGCTTCATCAGGGCGGGGTCGTGCCATTCGGGGAGGTCGGGCGCGAACGCCAGCGCCTCCGCCGCGGCCCGCGCCATCTGGCGCTGGAACAGCCCGGCGGTGAGCGGATAGACCGGCTCGAAATCCGGCAGGGCGCCGGCCTCCGCCGGGGTCAGCACATGGTCGGGATGCGTCATCTGGAGCACGCCGTCGAAGATCTCGACCTTGCCGGAGAGGATGCGGCGGGAGCCGGTCGGCAACTTCTCCCGCAGCCAGTCCGCCCGCGGGCGGAACCAGGCGAGAACGAATTCGGCCCCCGCATCCCGCGCGATCACGCGATAGGGCTGGCTCTTCGTCCGCGGCGGATGATGCTCCCCGATCTCGGCCTCCACCGTCGCCGGCTCGCCGAGCGGGGCGCCGGCGAGGGAGGGGCGGAGGCGGCGGTCCACCACGCCCGTCGGCGGTGTGAAGAGGAGGTCGCGCGGGCGCGTGATCCCGAGCCTGGCCATAAGCTTCGCTGTCTTGCCGCCGACGCCGGGCAGGCTCTCCGCGCCGGCGAAGAGCGGCCAGAGGATTTCCGGGCGGCCCGATGGGGGCTCCTGCCCCATCTCAGCCGCCGATCAGGGCGAGCCAGCCCTCCTCGTCCAGCACCTCGACGCCGTGCTTCTGCGCCTCTTTCAGCTTGGAGCCGGCGCCCGGCCCGGCGACGAGGATGTCCGTCTTGGCCGAGACGGAGCCCGAGACCTTCGCGCCCAGCGCCTCCGCCCGCGCCTTCGCCTCGGCGCGAGTCATCTTCTCCAGCGTCCCGGTGAAGACGACCGTCTTGCCGGAGACCGGACTTTCCTTCGCGGCGGCGGCGACAGGGAGGATTTCAAGCTCGGGGATGAGATCGTCCACCACCTTCCGGTTGTGTTCCTCCGAGAAGAAGCCGACGAGGGCGGCGGCCATGACCTTGCCGACGCCGTCGATGGCGAGCAGATGCTCCCAGGCCTCGCCCTCCATCGGCGCAGCCGCGTCCATCGCCGCGATGAAGCCCGGCCAGTCGCCATAGGCGCGGGCGAGGGTGAGGGCCGAGGTCTCCCCCACATGCCGGACGCCGAGGCCGAAGAGCAGCCGGTCGAACCCGATCCGCCGCTTCTCCGCTATGGCGCGGAAGAGGTTGCGGGCGGAGGTCTCGCCCCATCCCTCCCGGTTCTTCAGCTGTTGCAGGCCCTCGCCATAGCGCGATTCGAGCCGGAAGATGTCCGCCGGGGTCTTCACCCAGCCGTCCGCCCAGAAGGCCTCGACCTGCTTGGCGCCCAGCCCCTCGATGTCGAAGGCGGCGCGGGAGACGAAGTGCTTCAGCTTCTCCAGCGCCTGCGCCGGGCAGGCGAGCGCGCCGGTGCAGCGGCGAACGGCCTCGCCCTCCTCGCGCACGGCGGGGGAGCCGCAGGCGGGGCAGGTCTTGGGGAACACATAGGGCGCGGCGCCTTCGGGGCGGCGGGAGAGGTCGACGTCGATCACCTTCGGGATCACGTCGCCCGCGCGATAGACCGTCACCGTGTCGCCCACGCGGAGATCCTTCCCGTCCCGGATCGGCTCGCCCTTCGCACCGCGCCCGGCGATATAATCCTCGTTGTGGAGCGTCGCATTGGAGACGACGACGCCGCCCACGGTGACGGGCCGGAGCCGCGCGACGGGGGAGAGGGCGCCGGTGCGGCCGACCTGGATCTCGATCGCGTCCAGCACCGTCTCCGCCTTTTCCGCCGCGAACTTGTGCGCCGTCGCCCAGCGCGGGTTGTTGGAGCGGAAGCCGAGCCGGGCCTGAAGGGCGAGATCGTCCACTTTGTAGACGACGCCGTCGATGTCATAGCCGAGCGTCGCGCGGCGGGAATCGATCTCACGGTAATGGGCGAGGAGCGCCTCGACGCTCTCGCAACGCTTCATCATCGGGTTGACGGGGAAGCCGAAGGCGCCGAGGCGCTTCACCGCGTCGAACTGCGTCGCCGCCAGCGGCTCGGAGGCTGCGCCCCAGGCATAGGCGAAGAAGCGGAGCGGGCGGGAGGCGGTGACCGCCGGGTCGAGCTGGCGGAGGCTTCCGGCGGCGGCGTTGCGCGGGTTGGCGAAGGTCTTGCCGCCGGATTCGGCCATCCGCGCGTTGAGCGCGGCGAAGTCGGCGTGGCTCATGTAGACCTCGCCCCTGACTTCGAGGAGCGCGGGAGCGTTCTCGATCCGCTCTGGAATATCCGCGAGGGTGAGCGCGTTCCGCGTCACCGTCTCGCCCGTCTCCCCGTCGCCGCGGGTGGCGGCGACCTCGAGGCGGCCCGATTCGTAGCGGAGGGAGAGAGAGAGGCCGTCGATCTTCGGCTCGGCGGTGTAGGCGAGCGGCGCTTCGGGCGCGAGGCCGAGGAAGCGGCGGACGCGCGCGTCGAACTCCGCCGCCTCCTCCGCCGAAAAGACGTTGGAGAGGGAGAGCATGGGGACGTCGTGCCGCGCCTTGACGAAGGCCTCCGAGGGCGCCGCGCCGACGCGGCTTGAGGGGCTGTCCTCCCGCACCAGAGCCGGAAACCGCGCCTCGATCGCCGCGTTGCGGCGGCGGAGCGCGTCATAGGCGGCGTCGTCGATCTCCGGCGCGTCGTTCAGGTGATAGGCGCGATCATGCCGCGCGATCTCCGCCGCGAGCGCGGCGAGCGCCGCCGCGGCCTCCTCCTCCGTCAGCTGTTCGACCGCCTTGCCTTCGTCCATCGCCTGTCCTCGCCTCAGGGCCGCGAGTTTCCGCGGCGGGAGGGCCGGGTCAAGCGCGTAAGGCGCAGCGCATCACAATCCCGCCCCGGCCATCCCGGCGCCCGCAGCCGCTGCGAGCGCGACGACGGCAAGCGGCGAGGCGCGCCAGGCGACGAGGAGGACGAAGCAGAGCAGCGCCAGCGCGAACTCCGCCATCGAGGCGACCGAACCGGTGAAGACCGGATCGTAGAGCGCCGCGCCGAGCACGCCGACGACGGCCGCGTTCGCCCCCTGCAAGGCGGAGCGCGCCGAGGCCCGCGCGCGGAGCCGCTCCCAGAAGGGCAGCACGCCGACGAGGAGGAGGAAGCCCGGCAGGAAGAGGGCGAAAAGCGCCAGCGCCGCCCCCGCCGCCCCGTTCGGCGCGGGCCCCGAAACGGCGCCGAGCCAGGCCGCGAAGGTGAAGAGCGGGCCGGGAACCGCCTGCGCCGCGCCATAGCCGGCGAGGAAATCCTCCCGGCTCACCCAGCCCGTCGCCACCGTTTCCGCCTCTAGCAGCGGGAGGACGACATGGCCGCCGCCGAAAACGAGGGCGCCGGCGCGGTAGAACCCGTCGAACATCGCCAGCGCCTGCGAGACCCCGGCGAGAAGCGGCGCGAGAAGCAGGAGCGCCGCGAAGAGAGCGAGCGCGGCGAGCCCCGCGCCCCGGCTCACCGGCGCGACAAGCGGCCCGCCCGCATCTCCCACGCCCCGCCCGAGCGCGAGGCCCGCCAGCCCCCCGGCGAGGATCGCGGCGACCATCCCCGCCGCCCCCGGCAGCGCCGCAAGGATGAGGACGGCCAGAACGGCGAGCGCCGCCCGCTCCCGATCCGGGCAGAGGCTCTTCGCCATGCCGAGCACGGCCTGCGCGACGATGGCGACGGCGACGATCTTGAGCCCGTTGAGCGCCCCTGCGGCGAGCGGCCCTTCGAGCCCAGAGGCGCCGAGGGCGAGGGCGAGCAGGATCAGTGCGGAGGGCGCGGTGAATCCGATGAAGGCGGCGAGCGCCCCGCCCCATCCCGCCCGCATCAGCCCGAGCGCGAAGCCGACCTGGCTGGAGGCCGGGCCGGGCAGGAACTGGCAGAGCGCGACGAGATCGGCATAGGCCGCGTCGTCGAGCCAGCGGCGGCGCGCGACGAACTCCTCCCGGAAATAGCCGAGATGCGCGATCGGGCCGCCGAAGGAGGACAACCCCAGCTTCAGGAAGGCGAGGAACACCTCGCCGACGCCGCCCCGCTCCATCCGCGCCTCCCTGTCGCGCCCGTCTTGCGGGGCGCAGGCGTCAGTTTCGTGACGGTCCGCCCCGCCCCGTCTGCCCGCGATGCCGCAGGAGATGGTCGAGCAGAACGCAAGCCATCATCGCCTCCCCCACCGGCACGGCGCGGATGCCGACGCAGGGGTCGTGCCGGCCTTTGGTCACGATCTCGGTCTCGTTCCCCTCCCGGTCCACCGTCCGCCGCGGGGAGAGGATGGAGGAGGTCGGCTTCACCGCGAAGCGGACGACGATGTCCTGCCCCGTGGAGATCCCGCCGAGGACGCCGCCGGCGTGGTTGGAGAGAAAGACGGGGCCATCCTCCCCCGTCCGCATCTCGTCCG
>JAUHWJ010000559.1 GCA_030424705.1 Alphaproteobacteria bacterium
CCAGGGCGCGCGCTCCAGCGCCTCGCCGGTCGGGACCGTCGAGACCGGATAGGAGTCCCAGTAGCCGTCCGGCATCCCGATCCCCGCCTTGTAGGAGAGATCGTAGAACTGCTTGCCCCAGAAGCCGGACCACGGCAGCCCCGTGATGGCGAGGAAGACGATGAAGAGCGCGGCGTAGGCGCCTGTCACCGCATGAAGATCGCGCCAGAAAGGGCGGCCCTTCGCCTTCCGCGGGGCGAAGACGCCCACCTTCCGCCCGCGCGGCCACCAGAGATAGAGCCCGGTTCCGGCGAGGATCACGGCCCAGCCGGCGACGGCCTCGATGATCCGATTGCCCACCCAGCCGACATATTCGAGCGAGTGGAGCTTCCGCACCACCCAGATCGCGCGGGAGCCGGCGAAGCCCGCATCCCAGTGATGGCCGAGCACCGCGCCGTCATAGGGGTTCAGGTAGACGGCGACCTTCTCCCCCGCGCCGTCCTTCAGCTTCACGACCGCGGCGCGGTCCGGCGCGGCGGGGGGATGGTAGCCGCGCAGCGTCCCCGGAACCGCCTCCAGCGCGGCGGCGACGAGGAGCGAGGGGGCGAGCGGGGCGGAGGCCTGCGGCTCCACCCGGCGGAGATCGGCATAGAGCGCGTCGTTGATCTCGTCCTTGAAGAGATAGATCGCGCCGGTGACGGCGATGAGGATCATGAAGGGCAGGGTGAGGAGCCCGGCGTAGAAATGCCAGCGCCAGACGGCGCGATAGAGCGCGCCCGTGGGCGCCGCGGATGCGGTGATGTCGGTCATGTCTCGTCTTTCGGATGCAGGGGAAGGGCCGCCCGGAGCGGGCGGCGCGCAAAGTCTCTTGCAGCGTCAGGCGAGGGGCGGCGGGGCGCGGGAGCGATAGGGGAGCGGCGCGCGGGAGGCGGGGGCGGCTGTGGCGGATTGCGGCGCGGCCTCCGCGGCGCGTTCCGGCGGCGCGGGGGCCGCGGGCGCTTCGGCCGGGAGCGCCGGGCCGAGGCCGAGCCAGGGGCAGGGGACGCCCTCCTCCGCCGTCCTGTCCGGCCCGCCGTCGAGCGCGACCCAGACGATGCCGCCGTCCTTGCAGATCGGCACATAGCCTTCGGGCGCGGGGGCGAGGCCGGAGGCGGAGGCGCGGAAGGCGAGGAGCAGCAGCGCAAGGGCGGCCCAGAGGCCGCCGGCGGGGCGCAGCGCTCGTCTCCAGCGTCGAATCATGGGCGCATGTTTGGCGCGGCGCGGGCCGCGGCGCCAGCCCGATCAGTTTCGTTTCATGCCGCCGCTCGTACCGCGGCTGCGCTATCCATGCGGAAGACGGTGAGCGGATGACGCGCGAGAGCGCTGGTCGGGCGCTGCTCATGATCTGGATGGGCAATCCCGCATCTTGCGCAGAGGTCGGGCGCGAGAACTTCAGCCCTCGGCAAACTAATTCGGGGCTCTGTGCTTCGTACACTACGGGGTTATGCTTATGGTGCATGTAAATCCAAAAATCTTTCCTTCACGCGTCAGGATGCTCAGAATAAACCGTGATGTATCTTGCTCCCTCGCAGAAAATACATGTATTTCGTCCGGAAATGCGCTTAGCGCAATCTCTCCAAATCCACCGAAGATTCGTTCTTGCTCGGCTGTTGGATTGTCATATGACGCGATATCGATGGTGAATGTCTTTCCAAATTCCCATTCCTCCCCAATCAGCGAACGACTCTCTTCAAAATTCGACAATATCTCCAGATCGGGGCAGTCCACCGGCGGCTCGGTTGCTTGAAGTGGCGACGAAGGCCAACCCGCCGCCAGCAGGGCGAGCGCCAGTCGAACCTTGCTCATAGCAGGAAGAGCAGCGCGCCCACCGCCGCGACGATGATCACCTCGATCGTCGCGCGGGCGCGGTGGGCGGTGCGGAGATTGTCCCGCGCCATGAGGTTCGCGTCCCCCGCCGCCCCCGTGGTCGCGATCACCTCCTTCATCGCGCCCTGCACGGCGAGGCGGTTGGGCTCGGAGGAGAAGATGAAGACGCCGAGGACGAGGAGGCCGAGCGCGATGGGGCCTAGCCGCGGGTCGCCGAGGAGGTAGAGCCCGCCGATGGCGAGCCCCATGCCGAGAATCATGAGGATCAGGTAGCTAAGCGGCGGCTTGAAGCGATAGGCGCGGGCGGCCGCAATGTCCTCCGGCGAGGGTTCGTGGCGTCCGCAGACGACCGGGCATCGGAAATAGAGCCAGACGGAATGCATGGCCTTAAGCGCGACCAGCGCCATGACGATCCATGCCCGCCAGTCATGCTTCAGCATCGCGACGCCGCCGAAGATCATCTCCATCGCTTCGTCCCTCCTTCTCGCCCTCAGGCGCCGTCCCGCGCCG
>JAUHWJ010000560.1 GCA_030424705.1 Alphaproteobacteria bacterium
ACCATCTCGTCCCCGGCCTCGACCGGCATCTCTCCAGTGGAGAGATGCAGGGGCCGTCGCCCGGAGGCGCAAGCCGGAGGGCGAGGGGCGCCAAGCCTTCCCGAACATCGAAGATACGCCCGCGGTCGCCGCGGCGGGCGCGGAATCGCGGCCGGCCCGTTTGAACGTTGGGGGGCGGCGGCCGCGGGCGGATCAGCCGCGGGTCTGATCCGCCGGGCGCTTGTCGGCGCCGTAGCAAAGACCCTCTCCGTCGCGCGCCGCCCTAACGCCGCCCCCCGCCATTGCCAAACCCGCCCCGCTCCGGTCATCTCCCCCGAAACGGAGGGACATATGAGAACCGGCGGCGAGATCCTGATCGATTGTCTTGAGGCGCAGGGCGTGGACCGCGTGTTCTGCGTGCCCGGCGAAAGCTATCTCGCCGTGCTCGACGCCCTCCATGACGCGAAGATCGACGTGGTGAACGCGCGGCACGAGGGCGGCGCGGCGATGATGGCGGAGGCGGACGGGAAGATGACGGGGCGGCCCGGCGTGGCCTTCGTCACCCGCGGGCCGGGGGCGACGAACGCGGCCTCCGGCGTCCATGTCGCGAAGCAGGATTCGACGCCGATGATCCTTTTCGTCGGGCAAATCGGGCGGCGCATGAAGGGGCGGGAGGCGTTCCAGGAGGTCGACTACCGGCAGACCTTCCGCGACCTCGCCAAATGGGTCGAGGAGATCGACCATGCGGACCGGATCCCGGAAGTCCTCTCCCACGCTTTCCATGTCGCGATGTCGGGAAGGCCCGGCCCGGTGGTGCTCGCGCTGCCGGAGGACATGCTGAAGGACCGGACCGAGGCGAAGCCCGGCCCGCGCGTCACGGTCGCCGCGCCCGCGCCCTCGTCAGCGGATGTCGCCCGGTTCGGGGCGATGCTGGCGGCGGCGGAGCGGCCGGTGCTGCTCCTCGGCGGCTCGCGCTGGGACGCGGCGGCGGTGGAGGCGGCGCGGGTTTTCGCGGAGCGGCACGACCTCCCCGCCGCCGTCACCTTCCGCCGGCAGGGGCTCTTCGACCATGACCACCCGAATTACGCCGGCGATCTCGGGATCGGGCCGAACCCGAAGCTGAAGGCGCGCGTGGCGGGGAGCGACCTCCTGATCCTCCTCGGCGGGCGGCTTTCGGAAATGCCGAGCCAGGGATTTTCGCTGCTGACGATGCCGGCGCCGCAGGTTCCGCTCGTCCATGTCCATCCGGGGGCGGAGGAGATCGGGCGCATCTATGCGCCCGCGCTCGGGATCAACGCGACGCCCGGCGCCTTCCTTGAGGCGGTCGCCGGGCTCCCCGCGCGCGCGGCGACGGGCGCGGCGGCGGAGGCGCACGGGGACTATCTCGGCTGGTCCGGCCAGCCGCCGGCGACGCCGGGCGCGGCGGAGATGGGGCCGATCGTCTCCCATCTCCGCGCCGTCGCGCCGGAAGCGGTGGTGACGAACGGCGCGGGGAACTACGCGACCTGGGTGCACCGCTTCTGGCGCTTCCGCGACCTCCATGCCCAGCTCGCCCCGACTTCGGGCTCGATGGGCTACGGCCTCCCCGCCGCCGTGGCCGCGAAGGCGCGGAACCCGGGCAGGGAGGTGATCTGCTTCGCGGGAGACGGCTGCTTCCAGATGACGGGGCAGGAGTTCGGCACGCTGGCGCAATACGGGCTGAACGTGATTGTCCTCGTGGTGGACAATGCCGCCTATGGCACGATCCGGATGCATCAGGAGCGGGATTATCCCGGCCGCGTCTCCGCCACCCGGCTCGCGAACCCGGATTTCGCGGCGCTCGCCCGCGCCTATGGCGGGCATGGCGAGCGGGTGGAGAAGACGGAGGACTTCCCGGAGGCCTTCGCGCGGGCGCGGGCGAGCGGGAAGCCCGCCATCGTGCATATCCTGACCGATGTGGAGGCGATCAGCCCGACGACGACGATTTCGGCGCTCAGGAACCGGGCGCGGTGATCTCTTCGAGAAGGCGGAGGAGCGCCGCGGTCTGCGCCTCGGGGCCCACGACCTCTGCCTCGAGCTTCGCGCGCGCGGCGGGGCCGGGGGTCGGCAGGCCTTGCTCCACGAGCCGGGCGAGGGCGCGGCTGAGTTCTCGCGCGCCGGCCCCAAAGGGCAGGGTCGTGGCGTTTTCGCCGTCCGTGAGCGGCTCAACGGGCGCGCCGCAATCGGTGGCGACGACATGGACGCCGCGGAGCGCGGCCTCCCGCGTCGTCAGCCCGAAGGTCTCGGGCCAGGCGGAGAGGAAGAGGAGCGCGTCGATCCCGGCGTAGAACTCGTCCGCCGTCGCCGGCGTATAGCCGGGAACGACCGTGACATGGCGCGCGAGGGGGCCGAAGCGGT
>JAUHWJ010000561.1 GCA_030424705.1 Alphaproteobacteria bacterium
CTCCCGCTCCCGACGCTGCTTCAAGGTTTCTACATGGGCCATGTCCGCCTCCTATTCCGCGGCGAAGGCTGCGGCGGCGCGGGGCCGCGCGCCTTGCTTCGTCGTGACGACCGGCATGGCGAGCCGGCTCTCCGCCGCCTCTGCGAGGATGCGGGCGACCTTCGCCGCGTCCGGGATCGCGCGGAGCGTCGGCTCCGTCTTCGCGATGCGCCAGGGGCGCACATGCGGCCAGAGGATGAGGTAGGAGACGGTGTTCGCCCCCTTCAGCTTCAGCGCGATGCTGCCCGTCCCGCCTTTCCCGAGGGCGAGGCCCGCCGTCTCGATCTGGCTGTAGGGCAGGTTGAAGGTGACGGTCAGCGCCGCGCCGACACGCATAGCCACCCGCTTGTTCGTGATCGTGTAGAGCGAGGCGCGCGCCTGCGCCCAGGCGACGGCGTAGAGGAGGCCGCAGGCCACGACGCCGATGGCGACATACCAGGAGGCGCCGGCGAGCCCGGCGACGAACCCGCCCTCGTCCCCCGCCACGATCCCGCGCCAGAGCGCGAGCACGGCGAAATAGGCGGCGACGGGGCGGATCGCCAGCGCCTCCCGCGCCAGCGCCCAGGCGTCCGGCCGCCCCTGCCAGAGGATCGCCTCGTCTTTCGGCGGCCTCTCCGGCAGGCCCGGCACGGGCTCGGTTGCGAAATCGTCGTGGCCCATTTCGGCCTCCCCTTTTTTCGTTCGTCAGTCAGTCGCAGCCCGGTTCAGAGCTGCGGCTTCAGGCGTTCGGCGGAGGCGTAGAGCTTGCCGCCGGCGTAGTAGCCGCAGATCTTGTCTTCCTCGAGCAGCGTCACCTGATGCGGCGACGCCGTCTTGGGCACGTTCGCGAAGTGCTTGCCGAAGATCGAACGGATCTTCACGCCGGAGGCGCGGATGACGGAGAGCTGCATCGGCGCGAGCCGCCGGCCGCCGCCATGCGCCTCGTCGAGCGCGATCTCGAGATAGCGGACAAGCTGCTCCGGCTCGTCGATCCACATGTCGACGACCTCGCCGACCGTCTCGCCGTCGCCGGCGATCACCGGCAGGCCGCGCGGGTCGCGCCCGGCGGAGACGGCGAATTGCGAGGCGCCGGCCATGGGGACGATCTTCGGATGGCCGTGCCCGTCAAGCTCCGGCACGTCGCGCCGCGGCGCCCAGGAGGCGGGGCCGACGCCGTCCACCATCGGGTCGCCCGTCGGCTCGAACGGGGAGCCGGCGGCGACGGAGGTCTGCCGCAGCGCGACCTCCCGGTTCTCGGGCTTGTAGTCCGGCACGGTGACCTCGCCGCGCCCGTGCATGAGGCGGAAGGTCTTCGGCTTCGGCAGCGGGAACGGGCCCTGGTTCGGCGCAGGGTCGCCCTGGTCCGTCTCCAGCGGGTACCCTTCGCGCATGTTCTCCGTCTGGAGATAGTAGATCAGGAGCGCGAAGAAGCCCCAGAAAAGGTAGAGCGACAGGGACGCTAGGTCCAAGGTGCCGATGATGGGTTCGATCATGAGAGGGTCCTCCCTTTGGCTCGGCGATCAGGTGGGAAAGTCGGCGAGGCCGATCCTGCGCGACTGGTCCCAATGCGGTTGCGTCTGGCGGGCGCCGGCGCGGACAAGCGGGCCGAGCGCGACGAGAGTGAGGAAGATCAGGCCGATCTCCAGGTGATAGACGACGGAATAGCCCGTCGCCGGGTCGTTCAGCGCGACGCCGAGGCTCCCGTCGAGCGCAAGGCCGTTCACGAGGTCGCGGAGCCCGCCGCCGATGGCGATGGCGAGCCCTGCCGCCGTCGCCTGCGCCGCGCCCCAGGCGCCGAGCGCGAGGCCGCGGCCCGCCGCGCCCGCCACCGGCATCGTCATCGCGGCGGTGAGCGTCGAGACGGCGAAGAGCCCGCCGCCGAAGCCGATCCCCGCCGCCCCGGCGAAGAAGAGCGCGGGCGAGTGCATCGGCGCCGCGAAGATGACGGCGGAAAAGGCGAAGAGCCCGGCGAGGAGCCCCCGCGCCGCCATCCGCGCCGGGTCCGTCCCCGCACGAAGCCAGCGCGCCGCGAGGAAGAGGCCGAAGAGCGCGCCCGCGGCCCACATCGCCGTCAGCAGCGTCGTCGAACCGACGGAAAGCCCGAGGATCTCGCCGCCATAGGGCTCCAGCAGCACGTCCTGCATGTTGAAGGCGAGCGTGCCGAGGAAGACCGTGACGAGCAGCCGCCCCGCCGGCCCGCCCGCGGCGAAATCCGCCCAGGCGTCCGCGAAGCGGGGCCGCGGCGCGGCGCGCTCCTCCCGGCTCATCGGCTTCGGCGCCTCCTGCTTCCAGAGCGCGACGAGATTGAGAAGGATGCCCACGAGCGCCGCGCCCTG
>JAUHWJ010000562.1 GCA_030424705.1 Alphaproteobacteria bacterium
ATGCGGCGGAGGCCTGGAACCCCGACAACCTCGTGAACAGCGCCACCCGCGCCATCAAGCGCCTCCGCCCCGGTCTCGGCGTGATGCTGGATGTCGCGCTCGACCCCTATTCCTCCCACGGGCATGACGGCATCCTGAGGGGCGACGAGATCGCGAACGACGAGACGCTGGTGGCGCTGGAGCGCCAGTCCCTCTGCCAGGCCGAGGCGGGGGCGGACATTCTCGGCCCGTCGGACATGATGGACGGCCGCATCGGCGTGATCCGCGCCGCGCTGGAGGCGAACGACTTCCAGAACACCCTCATCATGTCCTACGCCGCCAAATACGCCTCCGCCTTCTACGGCCCCTTCAGGGACGCGGTGGGCGCAGCGGGGACGCTGAAAGGCGACAAGAAAACCTATCAGATGGATCCCGCGAACGGAGACGAAGCCCTCCGCGAAGTCGCCATCGACCTCTCCGAAGGGGCGGACATGGTGATGGTGAAGCCCGGCATGCCGTATCTGGACATCTGCCGGCGCGTGAAGGCCGAATTCGGCGCGCCCACCTACGCCTACCAGGTCAGCGGCGAATACGCGATGCTCGCCGGCGCCTGCGACGCCGGCTGGATGGACCGGGCGCGCGTGGTGGCAGAAAGCCTGATGGCGTTCAAGCGGGCGGGATGCGACGGGGTGCTGACGTATTTCGCGGTGGAAATGGCGGAGGGGTTGCGTTGAAGGGGGCGCACGCGAAAGCGTTCGCTGACTAAACGCGATGCCGTTCAATAATGTCGAAACTTTAGGGTCAGAAATGCTATCAATGCCGTCAGAGGACTTCCTAGACGCGTGAATCTCATCGGCCGGCCAGCGCCTGCTTAGGCTCCCTCTGCCGTCAAACCTTGGCTGCGTTCGTCAAAGGGCGGAGCCTCGCGTCGATGACGGGCGACCTATCCCTCGCCGCCTCCTACATCACCGCGCCGATCTGCCAGGGAACGAACTCGTAGTCCCCCAGCCCCTGCGCCTCCGACTTCGTCATCTCGCCGGAGGCGACGCGGAGGAGCATCTCGTAGATTTCCCGCCCCACCTCCTCCACGCTCGCGCCTTCGAGGATGCGGCCGGCGTTCACGTCCATGTCCTCGACCATGCGGCCATACATCTCGGAATTCGTCGCGATCTTCACCGAGGGGGCGGGCTTCGCGCCGAAGGCGCTGCCGCGGCCGGTGGTGAAGGTGACGAGGTTGCAGCCGGAGGCGATCTGCCCGGTCACGGAGGCCGGGTCATAGCCCGGGGAATCCATGAACGTGAAGCCCCTCGCCGTCACCGGCTCCGCATACTTGTATACGCCGGTCAGCGGCGTCGTGCCCCCCTTCGCCTGCGCGCCGAGGCTCTTTTCGAGGATCGTGGTGAGCCCGCCCTTCTTGTTGCCGGGCGAGGGGTTGTTGTCCATCGAGCCGCGGTTGCGGGCGGTGTAATCCTCCCACCAGCGGATGAGGCCGATCAGCTTCTCCCCCGTCTTCCGGTCCACGGCCCGGCGCGTCAGGAGATGCTCCGCGCCATAGATCTCCGGCGTCTCCGCCAGAACGCCCGTCCCGCCCTGCGCCGCCAGAAGGTCGCAGGCGTAGCCGAGCGCCGGGTTGGCCGTGACGCCGGACCATGCGTCCGAGCCCCCGCATTGCAGCGCCACCATCAGCTCGGAGGCGGGGCACGGCTCGCGCCGCGCCTCGTTCGCGATGGGGAGCATGGCGCGCACCTTCTCGACGCCGAGCTCGATCGTGCGGCGGAGCCCCGCCACGTCCTGGATGTTCATCGTCTGGAACAGCGGCCCGCGTTCGAGCCCGTAGGCCTCCAGCAGCCAGTCGATCTGGTTCATCTCGCAGCCGAGGCCGACCATGAGCACGCCGGCATGGTTCGGATGCTTCGCATAGCCCCACATCACCCGCTGCAGCGCCTCGAACCCCTCGCCCGAGCCCGCCATGCCGCAGCCCGTGCCGTGGACGAAGGCGACGACGCCGTCGACATTCGGATACTTGGCCATCTCCTCCGGCCCGAAGGCGGCGGCAATCTTCCGCGCCGCGGTGGCGGAGCAGTTCACGGAGGTCAGGATGGCGATGTAGTTGCGCGTCCCCGCCCTGCCCGACTTGCGGCGGTAGCCCATGAACGTGTCGACCTTGGCCGCAGGGGCGGCGGGGCGGAGATCGGTGGAGAATTCATACTCCACCTCCGTCGCCCGGAACTCGACATTGTGGGTGTGGACATGGGCGCCGGCCGGAATGTCCTCCGCCGCATAGCCGATGACCTGGGAGTATTTCCGCACAACGGCTCCCTTCGGGATCGGCGCGGTCGCGACCTTGTGGCCGCGCGGGATGAGCGCGAGCG
>JAUHWJ010000017.1 GCA_030424705.1 Alphaproteobacteria bacterium
GATCCGGTCGAAATTCGAGCCAAACCAGGTCTGCCCCGAGGAATCGTTCATCAGGGCGAGGAGGCGCGCCCGGTCCATTCCCGCCGCATCCGCCCATTCGAGCGCCTGCCGCGTCGCGGCGACGGCGGCCCCGGCGACGTAGTTGTTGAGGACCTTCGCCGTCATCCCGGCGCCGAAACCGCCCATGACATGGATGTTGCGCCCCATCGCCTCGAAGAGCGGGCGCAAGCGGGCGAGCGCCTCCGGCTCCCCGCCGAGCATGAAGGAGAGGCGCCGCTCCTCCGCCGCGACCTGGGCGCCGGACATCGGCGCATCGACGAGCGCGAGATCGGCCGGCGCGCGCGCCGCGATCCCGGGCAGGAGGCGCGGCGAGAGGGTGGAGGAGATGACAAGCGTGCGGAGGCGGGGGGCGGAGAAGGCGCGCTGCTCGGCGAAGAGCAGCGCCTCCGTCTCCGCCGCGTCCCGCACGATGCTGAAGAGCGTCTCCGTCTCCGCCAGCATGGTCCCGGCGTCGATCATCTCCTCCGGCGCGGCGCCGAGGGTGGAGGCCGGGCGGATGTCGAAGCCGCGCGCGTCGAACCCGGCGGCGCGGAGCGCACGGAGCATCGGCAGGCCCATGCGGCCGCATCCAGCGACAGTGATTTTCCCCGGCATGGCGACGCCCCTCCTTGACCTTCCCCGCCGGGGGACGGAAGCAGGGTTCATGCTGATCTTCAAGATATTCGCCGCGGAGGAATGGGCCGCGCTGGAGCGGGACGGGGCGACCACGGGCGCGCCGGTGGACCTCGCGGACGGCTTCATCCATTTCTCGACCGCAGAACAGGCGCCGGAAACGGCGGTGAGGCATTTCGCCGGGCGGGAGGGGCTCGTGCTCGTCGCCGTGGAGGCGGAGGCGCTGGGCGACGCCTTGAAATGGGAGCCTTCGCGAGGCGGGGCGCTCTTTCCGCATCTCTATGCGCCGCTCGGTCGCGAGCAGGTTCTGTGGGCGAAGCCGCTGCGGCTCTCGGCCTCCGGGGCGCATGTCTTTCCGGCCATGACGTGAGCCTCGCGGAGCGCGCCGCCCTCGCCGCATTGCGGCGGCTCGACCCGGAGCGGGCGCACGGGCTGGCGCTCGCGGCGCTGCGGCTCGGGCTCGGGCCGCGCCATGAGCCGGACCCGATCCTGTCAACGACGCTTTTCGGGCTTCGGCTGCCCTCTCCGGTCGGCGTCGCCGCAGGGTTCGACAAGAACGCCGTCGCGCCGGAGGCGATGCTGCGGGCGGGGTTCGGCTTCGTCGAGATCGGAGCGGTGACGCCACGCCCGCAGGCGGGCAATGCGCGGCCGCGGCTCTTTCGCCTTGCGGAGGACCGGGCGGCGATCAACCGGTTCGGCTTCAACAACGAGGGGCTGGAGGCGGTCGCCACGCGGCTCCGGGCCTTCCGGGGGGAGCGGGCGCGGCTCTGGGCCAATCTCGGCGCGAACAAGGAGAGCGAGGACCGGGCGGGGGATTATGTCGCCGTGATGCGGGGGCTGCACGGGCTCGTCGGCGCGATGACGCTGAACGTCTCCTCCCCCAACACCGAGAAGCTGCGGGACTTGCAGGGGCCGGCGGCGCTTTCCGCCCTGCTCGCCCGCGCGGCGGAGGCGCGGGAGGCGCTTGGCGCGCCGCGCTTTCCGCTCCTCCTCAAGATCGCGCCGGACCTGACGGACGCGGAAATCGGCGCACTGGCCGCGGCGGCGATGGCGGGGGGGATTGACGGAATCGTGGCGACGAACACGACGCTTTCGCGTGAGGGGCTCCACTCCCCCCATGCGCGGGAGGCGGGCGGGCTTTCCGGCGCGCCGCTGAAGGCGAAGGCGCTGCATGTGCTCCACAGGCTCCGGATCGAGATGGGGGGCGCGTTGCCGCTGATCGGGGTCGGCGGGATCGGGAGCGCGGAGGATGCGGCGGAGCGGCTGGAGGCCGGGGCCTCGGCGGTGCAGCTCTACACCGCGATGGTCTATGCCGGCCCCTCGCTCGGCGCGGAGATCAACCGGGGGCTGGCGGCGCGGATGCGGGCCGGGGCGCTCAGCGCGCGCGCTTGAGATAGACGTAGAGCGCGCCGCCGCCGCCATGGCGCGGATGGGCGGGCGTGACGTTCACGACGATCTCCGAAAGCGGCGGCGTCTCCAGCCAGAAGGGCGTCTCGCGGCGGAGGATGCCCGGCGCGCCCTCGCCGAAGCCGCCCTTGCCGGTGATGACGAGGACGCAGCGGCGCCCGGCCGCGCGGCTCTCGAACAGGAAGGCGGCGAGGGCGCGGTGGGCGGCGAGGGCGGTCATCCCGTGCAGGTCGATCCGCGCGTCGGGCGCGCGGCGGCCCTTGCGGAGCCGCGTTTCGGTTGCGCGGTCGAGCCCGCTTGGCGGGGCGGGGCGGGGGCGAGGCAGGGAGACAGGGGGTTCCGAACGGCCGGCAGGGCGAAGAATCACCGGGTCCAGACGCGGGATCTCGGCCGGCTCCCCGGACGCGGCGGCGGGGCGCGGCACGCTCACCGGCTTCGGCGGGGCGGGGGGCGGCGCCGTTTCCGCCCTTCGGTTCCAGGAGCCGGCGACCGCATCCCAGAGCGCGCGTTCCTCCGCCGTGGGCCGGCGGCCGCGGCGGCTCATGCGCCGATCCGCCGCGCCGCCCCGCGCGGCAGGAGCGTGACGAGCCGGCCTGGCGCCTTGATGCGGCCTGCCCGGCGGCCCGCCTCCGGCCCCGCGCCGATGAAGAGATCGGCCCGGCCCGGGCCCTTGATCGCCGCCCCGACATCCTGCGCCACCATGAGCCGACCCGCGAAGCCCTCCACCGCAGCCTCGACCCATAGCGGGGCGCCGAGCGGCTGGAGCGCGGGGTCGACCGCGGCGCTCACCATCGCGGTAAGCGGCACGCCGAGCGCGCCGACCGGGCCTTCATGCTCGGCAAGGCCGGGCCGCTCCTCGAAGAAGATATAGGACGGGTTTTCGTTCATCAGCGCCTGCGCGCGGGCGGGATTGGCGCGAAGCCAGCGCCGGATCCCGCCGACGGAGGCGGCTTCCCCCTTCAGGCCGCGGCGCGCGAGGGCCTGGCCGATGGAGCGGTAGGGATGCGCGTTGCGGCCGGCGAAGCCGACGCGGACGAGCCCGCCATCCGGCAGGCGGATGCGCCCCGATCCCTGGATGTGGAGGAAGAACGCCTCGACCGGATCGGCCAGCCAGAGCAGTTCGAGCCCGCGCCCGTCCAGCTTTCCGGCCGCGATCTCGCCCCGCGTGAAGGCGAGCAGCGCCGCATCGGTGGGCTTTCGGCGGATCGGGTGGCGGTGGCGCGAATCGGGGGCGCGCGCGCCGGCGATCTCCGGCTCGTAATAGGCGGTGAAGAGCGCGTCGGAAGCGAGGGCGACGGGGACGAAGAGCGCCTCGAAGGCCGCGCGCGCGTCTCCGGGGCCCGGTGGGAGGGCCGCAGCGATCTCCGCCCAGTCCTCGCCAAGGACGGGGCCGGTTGGGCGAGCCCTGCCAAGAGACGCGCGGAAGGCGCGAAGCGCCGCCTCGTGATCGGCTTCCGCCCATCCGGGAAGGTCCGCGAAGGAGACGCGGCGCGGCGCGGCTACGGCGGGGAGGGCGGCCAAGGCGGCGAGCCCCGCGAGCAGCGTCCGCCGGTCCGGCCGCAGGCTCATTCCCCCGTGGCGATGAGGAGCCAGTTCGGATCGGGCGCGCCGAGGCGGCGGCCGAAGGTCCACTGGTCCGTCTCGCGCCGGATCTCGTTCGGATCGCCCTCGACGATGCGATGCTCGGCGTCGCGAACCACGGTGACGAGCTCGCCGACGAAGCGCATGTCGATCTCGGCGATCTGCTCCTCCTCGTCGAAGCGGGCGGCGATGATCTTCGCCTCACGGACGCCGACAAAGCGGGCGTCAACGGTCAGGCCCTCGTCGGCGCGCTGGTCGATAGCGGCGGCGAAGTCACGGTAGACATCGGGGGAGAGGTAGGCCTCGAGGGTCTGCTTGTCGCCGTTCTCGAAGGCCATCAGCAGCATCTCGTAGGCGCGCTTCGCGCCCTCGGTGAAGTCGCGGGGCGAGAAGTCGGGCTCCACCGCGCGCATCGCCGCCCAGGTCTCCGACAAAGGATCGGTCGAAGCGATGGGTTCGGGCTCCGCCTTCTCCTCCAGCGCGGGGGCGGGGCGGGCGGCCGAACGCTCCCCGAAGACCGGTTCGGGCTTCTTCTCCAGCCCGGTCTTGGTGCCCAGCACGTTCTTCAGCCTCATGACGAGGAACACGGTGATCCCCGCGAGGATGAGAAGCGTGAGCAGGCCGTCGCCCATGAGATGGTCTCCTGTAGCGGCCAGGTTGGCGCGGGCCGCGTTCCTACCCTATTTAAGGGCGAGGGCCGCCCCTGTCCACGCCGCCGCCCCGAGCGCACGGCGAAGGGCGTCCTGTCAGGAGGCTGCATGTGGCTGCTCGCCGCGCTCATTCTCGTTCCGCTGATCGAGATCGGGCTTTTCATCGAGATCGGAGGAGCTCTCGGGCTCTGGCCGACGCTGGCGCTGATCCTCGTCACGGCGGCGCTCGGCGCCGGGCTGATGCGCGCGCAGGGTTTCGCCGCAATGATGAGAATGCGAGACGCAATGGAGCGGGGAGAGGACCCGCGCGGGCCGCTGGCTGAAGGGGCGATGATCCTTTTCGCCGGCGCGCTGATGCTGACGCCCGGTTTCTTCACCGACGCGCTGGGGCTTCTCTTCCTGCTGCCGCCCGTCAGACATGCGGTCATCGCCTGGGCCGGCCCGCGCCTCGCCGCGCGGTCGGCGGCGCATCGGGCGGGAGGCGCGGCGCGGCGGGAGGCGCCGATCTCGGCGGAATACGAGGTGATCGACGAGGCGGAGCCGCGCGGCGAGAGCGGCTGGACCCGCCCGCCGGGGCCGCGGGACGACTGAGCCGCGATTGCTCCGATGGGACCGTCGTGCTAGCGCAACCGGGGAAAGGCCCGTGGTTTCGGGCCGGGAAACGGATTTCGGGGGATTTCATGGCGGAAGCGGACAAGGGCGCGGGCGCGGTTCAGGACGGGGCGGCGACGCCGCGGGTTTCGATCAAGGCGCAATATGTGCGCGACGCTTCGTTCGAGAACATCGCCGTGCGCAGCGGCGACGGGCGGATGGACGTGAAGCCCGAGATCCAGGTCGCCGTGAATCTCGACGCCAAGAAGCGCTCCGCCTCGCTCTATGAGGTCATCCTCAAGGTGACCGGCACGGCGCGGGCCGGCGAGGAGACGATGTTCGTCGTCGAGGTCGAATATGCCGGGCTCTTCGAGCTGACGGGCGTGCCGGAGGCGCAGGTTCATCCCTATCTCCTGATCGAATGCCCGCGGCTCCTGTTCCCGTTCGCACGGCGAATCGTCGCCGACCTGACGCGGGACGGCGGCTATCCGCCGCTCATGCTCGACCTCGTGGATTTCGCAGCGCTTTATCGGGCGGAGATCGAGCGCCGGCGCGCGGCCGAAGCGGCGAAAGCGGAGACCGCAGGGAACGCCTGAGGGCTCAGCGACGCCAGAGGGCGCCTTCGCCGAGCGTGGCGACGAAGGCCTCGTGGCGGGCCAGGTCCGCCTCCGTGAGCCGGGGGGGCAGCGGAGACGGCCGGGGGCCAGGGCGCCAGGCTCCCGAGACCGGCGCCGAGGCGGCCTGTTCCGGTCGCGCGGCGGGCGCGAGAGCGGCGACGAGATCCGGCTGCCTCCCTCCGATCAGTTCGAGATAGACCTCCGCCAGAAGCTCGCTGTCGAGCAGCGCGCCGTGCTTCTCCCGCGCCGAATTGTCCACGCCGAAGCGGCGGCAGAGCGCGTCGAGCCCGGCCGGCGAGCCGGGGAAGCGCCGCCGGGCGATGGCGAGCGTGTCCACCGCCCGATCCGCCGGCAAGGCGGGGATGCCGAGGGCGGAAAGCTCCGCGTTCAGGAACTTCATGTCGAAGGCGGCGTTATGGATGATGAGCGGCGCGTCGCCGATGAAGGCGAGGAACGCCTCCGCCACCGCGGCGAAGACGGGCTCGCGGGCAAGACGCTCCGCCGAGAGGCCATGGACGGCGAAGGCCTCCGCCGGCATGTCCCGCTCGGGGTTGATGTACTGGTGGTAGACCCGACCCGTCGGCAGATGGTTGAGAAGCTCAACCGCGCCGATCTCGACGATCCGGTGGCCTTCGGCCGGGTCGAGCCCGGTCGTCTCCGTGTCCATCACGATCTCACGCATCGCCGCCCTCCCGCTCCAGCCGCCGCATCAGCGCCCTGACCGCCGCGCGGGCTTCCTCGATCCCGGAGCCCGTGTCGATCACGACATCGGCGCGGCGCCGCTTTTCCGCGTCGGGCGTCTGCTTGGCGAGAATCGCCTCGAAGGCGGCTCCGGTCATCCCCGGCCGGGCGAGGACGCGGGCGCGCTGCATGGGCTCCGGGGCGGAGACCACGACGACCAAGTCGAAGGCGCCTTCGCCGCCTGTCTCGAAGAGAAGCGGGATGTCGAAGACGGCGACGCGTGCGCCTTCCGCTTCCGCCTGCGCCCGCGCCGCCGCGCGGTCGGCTGCGACGAGGGGATGGACGGCGGCCTCGACGCGCTTGAGGAGGCCGGGATCGGCGAGGATCGCCTCCCGGAGGCGCGTCCGGTCCACCGCGCCCTCCACGATGGCGCCGGGGGCCAGCGCGGCGATGGCGGCGACGGCGGCGCCGCCCGGGGCGTAGAGGCGCCGCACGGCTTCGTCGGCATCCCAGACCGTCGCGCCCTCCTCCCGGAAGAGGGCGGCGGTGGTGGATTTTCCCATGCCGATGGAGCCGGTGAGGCCGATGGAGATCATGGTTCGAGCATCACCGCGCGGAGCGCGTCGTCAACCTCGGGCTCCACGCCGAACCAGGCGGCGAATCCGGGGCGGGCCTGATGGAGCAGCATCCCGAGGCCGTCCACGACGGCGAGATCGCGGGCGGCGGCAGCGGCGAGAAAGGGCGTGACGAGCGGAGTGTAGACGATGTCGGTCGCCAGCGCGTCCGGCTCTGCGCCGGCGAGGTCGAGGTCGAGGGGCGGCGCATCCTTCATGCCGAGGCTCGTCGTGTTGACGATGAGGCCGGCGCCGCCGAGATGCGCCCCCGCTTCCGCGAAGGGGAGGACCCGAACGCTGGGGCCGAAGGCGGCGGCCAGCGCTTCCGCGCGCGCGAGAGTGCGGTTCGCGAGGCGGATTTCCGGCGCCCCGGCCTCGAGCAGGGCGTGGATCACCGCGCGCGCGGCGCCGCCGGCTCCGAGGACGAGGGCGGGCCGGTCCGGCCGCCATGCGGGCGCCCGATCTTTCAGGTTTTCCAGAAACCCGAACGCATCTGTATTGTCGGCGAGGACAAGGCCGCCGGGGCCAAAGACAAGCGTGTTCGCGGCGCCGATGGCCCGGGCGCGGGGTGTCGCCTCGTCCGCCGCGGCGAGCGCCGCCTCCTTGTGCGGGATGGTGACGTTCGCGCCGCGCCAGCCCTCGTCGATCAGCCGGCGGAGTTCCTGCTCGAAGGTTCCGGGCGGGACGGGAACCGGAGCGTAGGAGCCGTCGACCCCGTAGCGGCGAAGCCAGAAGCCGTGGAGGCGCGGGGATTTGGAATGCGCGATGGGCCAGCCCATGACGCCGGCGCGGAGACGCGGCCCGCTCATTCCTCCAGCGCCCCGGTCACGCGCAGCCAGGCGGCGAGTTCGAGGAGCGGCAGGCCGAGGATCGCGAACCAGTCGCCCTCGATCCGGGAGAAGAGCTGCACGCCGCGCGCCTCGACCCGGTAGCCGCCGACGGTGGAGAAGACCGCCTCGCCTTCCTCATCAAGATAGCGGTCGAGAAACGCCTCAGAGAAGGTTCGCATGGTGAGCGTGGCGCGGGCGACATGGCGCCAGATCGGCGCGCCGTCCCTCGCGACCACGGCGGCGCTGAAGAGATGATGGCGGGCGCCGCGGAGGCGGAGGAGCTGGGCGCGCGCTTCCTCGCGGCTCCCCGGCTTGTCGAACGCCTCCCCGTCAAGGTCCAGCACCTGGTCCGCCCCGATGACGAGGGCGCCCGGCGCGCGGGCGGAGACGCGGCGGGCCTTCATCTCGGCCAGCGCGTCGGCCTGGTCGCGGGGGGCGGCGCCGGCAGCGCGGAGGGCGGCCTTCGCCTCCTCCTCATCGACGCGGGGCGGGACGCAGGCGGCTACGATCCCGGCGCGGGCGAGCATGTCCGCGCGGGTGGCGGAAGTCGAGGCGAGGATAAGGGGCGCGGAGGAGTTGTTCATGCGCGGCCGGCGGCGCGCAGCATGGCCATGATCTCCGCCGCCGTCTCCTCGATCGAACGGCGCGTCACGTCGATCACCGGCGCGCCGATGCGCTCGAACAGAAGCCGCGCCTCGGCCACCTCGCGGCGCACCTGATCGAGCGTGGCGTATTCGGCGCCGCGGTCATGGCCGATGACCTCCAGCCGGTGACTGCGGATCTGGGCGAGGCGGGAGGGGCTGGCCGTGAGCCCGACGACGGGGACGCCCTTCGCCGCGGCTTCGAACAGCGCCTCGGGCGGCTCGACGCCGGGAATGAGCGGAACGTTCGCCGCCTTCACCCCGCGCACGGCGAGGTAGATGCAGGTCGGCGTCTTGGAGGTGCGGCTCACGCCGGAGAGGATCACGTCCGCCCGCGAGAGACGCTGGGCGAGAGCGCCGTCATCCATCGCCATGGCGTAATCGATGGCGTCGACGCGGCGGTAATAGAGATCGTCGACCACATATTGGCCGCCCATGCGCGGCCGCGCCGGAGCGCCGAATTCCGCCTCGAGCATCGCGATCACGGGCTGGAGGACCGGGGTGGCGGGAACGCCGAGTTCCGCCGCGGCGTCGAGCACGCGGCGGCGAAGGGTCTCGTCGACCATGGTGACGATCACGGGGCCGGGCGCGGCGCGGATCTCGTCGATGGCGGCGTCGATCTCGGCCGGACTGCGGAGAAAGATATGGAGGCGCTTCTCCACCCGTTCCTCGAACAGGGACAGGGCGGCGGAGCCGATCCGCGACACGGTCTCCCCGGTCGAATCCGAGAGAAGATGAACGATCTTCGCCATGAACCATGCCGGGCAGGAGGCGGCGCCCGCCGCCGCTGTCAGGTGAGGATAAGAGCTGAGAACGGGGACAACAAGCCGGCCCCGGAGCGCTAGCGAGAAAAGCAGGGACAGTTTCGGGACAATGCGGTTTGCTACCGACCCGGGTGCGAAACCCGTTGACGGGAGCGCCCGCGAAGGCCGCTCCGGATTCCGCCCGGAAGAGACAAGGACGGAAAGGGGCGAGCCGCGCTGGACTTCCGGCGTCAATCCCCGTTATCCCCGGGAGCCGAGAGCGCCGGGACTGTCCCGTCGAGCGCATGGATAAGCCTGTGAGTCATCCGGGGATTATGTTAATCCCCGCTTTGCTCGCCCCAACTACAATCACTCCATATAAAGAAGACTATGAACGAGACAGAAAAGACGACCCCGAAGCCCCTTCTGAGAGCGCTCGCCGGCGAAACGCTGCCTCGCCCGCCAATCTGGCTCATGCGGCAGGCGGGCCGGTATCTGCCGGAATATCGCGCTGTGCGGGAGCAGGCGGGGGGATTTCTCGACCTCTGCTACAATCCGGAACTGGCGGCGGAGGTGACGCTGCAGCCGATCCGGCGGTTCGGCTTCGACGCCGCGATCCTTTTCGCCGACATTCTCCTGATACCCGATGCGCTGGGGCAGAAGCTGTGGTTCGAGCCTGGCGAGGGCCCGCGGCTCGATCCGGTTTCGGATGCAGGCGCGCTGCGCGAGGCGGATGCGATCCATGAGCGGCTCGCGCCTGTCTACGAAACAGTTTCGAGGGTTCGCGCCGCTCTGCCGGCGGATGTGGCGCTGATCGGTTTCGCGGGCGCGCCGTGGACCGTGCTCAGCTACATGATCGCCGGGAGGGGAACACCGGACCAGGGCCCGGCCCATGCGCTGATGCGCGAGCGGCCCGAGGCCTTCTCCGCGCTTCTGGACCGTGTGACGGAGGCGACGATCCTCTACCTTTCGCGACAGATCGAGGCCGGCGCCGAGGCTGTGAAGATTTTCGACAGCTGGGCGGGCTCTCTGCCGGACCCGTGGTTCGACATGGCCTCTGTCGAGCCCTGCCGCCGGATCGTCTCAGCGCTCAAGGCGAAACATCCGGGCGTGCCGGTGATCGGATTTCCCCGAGGCGTCGGTGCGCGTGCGGCGCGGTTCGCCGAGGCGACCGGCGTTGACGGCGTGGCGATCGGGCAGGATGCGGATATCCTCTGGGCGAGGGACGTGCTGCAGCCGATCGCCACGGTGCAGGGCAACATGGACCCTGCGTTGATGGTGACCGGTGGCGAAGCGATGGACGCGGCGGCCCGACGTATTGTCGATGTGCTCGGCGGCGGCCCCTTCATCTTCAATCTCGGCCACGGGATCACGCCGGATGCGGACCCGCGCAATGTCGAGCGCCTCGTGCGGCTCGTGAAGGGATGAAGGCATGATCGGGGACAGCCTCGCCGCGCTCTATCCCTGGACGCTGGCGTTCCACGTCATGTCCGTTCTCGCGTGGATGGCGGGGCTGTTCTATCTGCCGCGGCTCTATGTCTATCATGCGGAGAAGGCGGCGGAGCGGCCGGAGATCGACCCTGTCTTCCAGGAGATGGAGCGCAAGCTCCTGCGGGCGATCATGAATCCGGCGATGATCGCGACCTGGGCCTTCGGATTGATGCTGGTCTTCACGCCGGGGATCGTCGACTGGTCCGAGGGCTGGCCCTGGGTGAAGGCGGCGATGGTGCTCCTGATGACGTGGTTCCACCACGCCGCGTCGCTCTGGCGCAAGGACTTCGCGGCCGGGCGGAACCGGCGGCCCGGGCGCTTCTACCGGCTCGCCAACGAGGCCCCGACGCTCCTGATGGTGGTGATCGTCATCATGGTGATCGTCCGTCCGTTCTGAGACCCTTCGGGACGGAATGTTTGACAAACCGGCTTCGAGCGCACATAGGAGACGGGCGCGCTCGCGCCTTCTCTGTCTAGCGCCCCTGCGCGCGGCCCCCCCACCGCCACGCGGCGCTCCATCCAGGACCATCGATGGAAATCTCACAACTGAAACTCTCCGAACTCAAGGCGAAGAGCCCGACGGAGCTGCTCGCCTTCGCCGAGGAGCTGGAGGTGGAGAACGCCAGCTCCATGCGGAAGCAGGACATGCTTTTCGCCATTCTCAAGGAGCTCGCGGAGCAGGATGTCGAGATCATCGGCGAGGGGGTTCTGGAGGTCCTCCAGGACGGGTTCGGGTTCCTTCGCTCGCCCCAGGCGAATTACCTGCCGGGCCCGGACGACATCTATGTCTCGCCCAACCAGATCCGCCGGTTCGCGCTCCGCACCGGCGACACGATAGAAGGATTGATCCGGGAGCCCAAAGAGGGCGAGCGCTACTTCGCGCTCACGAAGGTGCACACGATCAATTTCGAGGATCCGGAGAAGGCGCGCCACAAGGTGCATTTCGACAACCTGACGCCGCTCTATCCGGATGAGCGGCTGAAGATGGAGGTCGAGGATCCGACGATCAAGGATCGTTCGGCGCGGGTGATCGACCTCGTCGCCCCGATCGGCAAGGGCCAGCGCTGCCTCATCGTGGCGCCGCCGCGCACCGGCAAGACCGTGCTGCTGCAGAACATCGCCTATTCGATCGAGCGCAACCATCCGGAGTGTTTCCTCATCGTGCTGCTGATCGACGAGCGGCCGGAAGAGGTGACGGACATGCAGCGTTCGGTGAAGGGCGAGGTCGTCTCCTCCACCTTCGACGAACCGGCGACGCGGCATGTGGCGGTCGCCGAGATGGTGGCGGAGAAGGCGAAGCGGCTGGTCGAGCACGGGCGG
>JAUHWJ010000018.1 GCA_030424705.1 Alphaproteobacteria bacterium
CGGCGGGAACCGGCGCGGAAGCCACGAAGAACGCCGTGATCGGCGTTCCCGAGCGGGCCCGGAAGGTGAGCCTCCGCGACGATCGGATGATCGCCCGCGTCGCCATCGTCGATCCGGCGCTGACGGACGGATGCCCCCGCCAGGTGACGCTCGCCTCCGGGCTCGATGCGGTGACGCAACTCATCGAACCCTTCCTGAGCGCGAAGGCCACGCCCTATTCCGACGCGCTGACCCGGCCCGCTATCGCCCCCGCCCTCACGGCGCTGAAGCGGCTGATGGAGGGCGAGGACGGCGCGGCGCGCGACGAAATGGCCTGGGCCTCGCTCTCGGGCGGGCTCGCCCTCGCCAATTCCGGGCTCGGGGCCGTCCACGGCCTCTCCGGCCCGATCGGCGGGGTTACGGGCGCCGCACATGGCGCGATCTGCGGAACGCTGCTCGGCCCCGTCCTCTCGCTCTACCGCGAAACGCTTCGCGGGCCTGCGCGCGGGCGGCTTGAAGCGGTTTTCGGGATGATCGCCGGCGCGCTCGGCGGCGCGGCGGAGGACGCGCCCGAAACGCTGGCGACATGGGCGCGCGAGGCCGGGCTGCCTGACCTCGCCGCGCTCGGCCTCGGGGCGGAGGCGCATGGCGCGGTCATCGAAGCCGCTCTCGACTCCTCCTCGATGAAGGGCTCGCCCACGGCGCTTTCGCCCGCCCATCTTGCCGCCGCACTGAAGGCCGCCTGAGAAGGGTCGGTCTTAGCTCGGACAGTCGTCTCGTTCTGTGAGGCTTTAGTGCGGAGACGCGGCCCGATTGAAGCGCGCCGCAGCCGCCACTATGGTCCGACCGGGGCGAGAACAGGCTGGGCATGCGCGGAAACATCGAATCGAGCCTCCCGCCGACCCCGTGGTCGGCGCCGCGAAGGCCGGCCGCCCCGACGCCCGTGGTCTATGACGGCTCCCGCGGCCGGCTTTTCGGCCTCGCGCTCGGGCGCATGGCGCTGACGATCCTGACCTTCGGGATCGGCCGGTTCTGGATGACGACGCGGCTCCGCCGGCACTATTGGGCCTCGATCCGGATCGACGGCTCGCCGCTTGAATATACCGGTCGGGCGATTGAGAAACTGATCGGTTTCCTCGTCGCGGTCGTGATACTCGCCGTCTATCTTTCGCTCGCCAATCTGGCGTTGACCTTCGCCGGCCTGGCCTGGCTTGAGGGAAACGTCATCGGGTTGCAATTGCCGCTCCTCGCGCTCCTCCCCGCGCTCTTCTGGGCGCGCTATCGCGCCCGGCGCTACATCCTCGCCCGTACGCGCTGGCGCGGCGTGCGCTTCGGGCTCGCGCCCGGCGCCTGGGGCTACGCCTGGCGGGCGATGGCGTGGTGGGGTGCCGCGGTCGCGAGCCTCGGGCTCCTCTACCCGCTGACGCAGCATCGCCTCGCCCGTTACACGACGGCGCGCAGCTATTTCGGCGATCTCCGCTTCGCCCAGGAAGGGGGCGCGGGGCCGCTCATGCGAAGCTGGCTCTGGGTGTGGCTCCCTGCGGCGGGGCTCGGCGCGCTTGGCGCTCTCTACGCGGCGCGCGGAGAAGAGCCGGGGCCGGAGGCGGCGCTCGCGCCCGTGGTGCTCCTCTTCATCGCCATCGGCTTCGTCCGCCATCAGGTCTTCAGCTTCCGGCATCTCAATTCGCTCAAGACGCTCGGCGGAAAGACACGCTTTTCCGTCGCGCTCGGTTTCTGGCGGGTCGTCGGCATCTACGTTTCCGGCGCGCTCGTCATCGGGCTCGGCGTCGCGGCGACGGCGGCTGTCTCGAGCCTTGTCGCCGCGGCGCTGATCGGCGACCCGGCCGCGCTCTTCTCAGCGCTGGCGGAAGGGCGAGCGCCGGACCTGACCGGGCTGCTCGCGCTGGCCCTCCTCGCGGCGGTTTACCTGCCCGCGGTCGCGGTCTGGTCCGCGCTTGGCCATGCCTTCCTCACACATCCGCTGCTGAAGGCCGCGTGCGCCGGCATCATGATCCATGATCTCGAAGCGGCGGAGCGGGCGCGCCAGCGCGCGCATGACGAACAGGCGGAGGCGGGCGGCTTCGCCGACGCGCTCGGCGCCGATATCGGGGGCGCATTCTGATGACCGCGCTCGCCCAATACGACCTCCTCGAAGCGCCCGGCCGGTATTTTGACGGACGTTCGGCCGCGCCGGTCGAGGTGATCGTGAAGTTCGGGGACGCGTCCCTCATCCTGATGCGGATGGACGAGACGCCGATCGCCCACTGGTCCCTTTCCGGGCTCCGCGATCTCGGAGGCGGGGGCGGGGCGCTTTCACTGACGCCCGACGACGAGAGCGACGAGCGGCTCACGATCTCCGACCCGGACATGGCGGCCGCGATCCGAAAGGTCTGCCCTGACCTTGCGGCGCGGCCCCGAACGGCGCGGCCGCGCTGGCGGCGCGCCTTGCTCTGGGGCGCGGCGGCGCTCATCTCCGTCTGGCTGATCGTGTTTTACCTCGCCCCCGCGCTCTCCGACCGGCTCGCGGCGCTGATCCCGCCAGAGGCGGAGGCGGCGATGGGGGAGCAGATGGTCGATCAGTTCGCGGCGCTCTTCGCCTCCGGCCCGCCGCGCTTCTGCGAGGGCGGCGCGGGCGGCGAAGCGCTGGCGCGGATGACGGCGCGGCTGGAGCGGAAGGCCGGCGCGCACCTGCCGCTGAAGGTCCGCGTACTCGATGCGCCGATGGTCAACGCCTTCGCCCTTCCGGGCGGACGGATCATCCTCTTTCGCGGGCTTCTGCGGACGGCGGAGAGCCCGGAGGCGGCGGCCGGCGTTCTGGCGCACGAGATCGGCCATGTCGTCGCCCGCGACCCGACGCGCCTCGCCCTCCGATCGGCCGGGAGCGCGGGATTGATCGGGCTCCTGCTCGGAGATTTCACCGGCGCGACGGCGACCGTGGCGCTGACCGAGGCGCTGCTCCGCTCCGGCTACCAGCGCGAGGCCGAGGCGGCGGCGGACGCCTTCGCGACGAGGCTTCTCGCGACGGAGGGCTTGCCGGCGGCTCCGCTCGCCGGCTTCTTCCTGAAGCTGCGGGAGGAGGCGGGGGGCGCCGGCGTCTTCAACCATCTCTCCTCCCACCCCGACCCGGCGGCGCGGGCGGCGGCGGTGGGCGCGGAGGATGTGGTGGGCGACGCGCCGTTCGAGCCGATCCTCTCGGATCAGGACTGGGTGGCGCTCCGCAACATCTGCCGGTAGCGCGGCAGGAGGAGGATCGGCGCAACCATGATCGCGGCGGCGATCCAGGGCGGCCTGACCTCGAACGAGAAATCGAGATTGGCGAGGAGGATCCGCCGCCACGGCGCCCCCGTCATCCCCGCATGCCAGGCCGCCTCCAGCCCCGCCGCGGAAACGCCCGCGACCAGCGCCGCGAGGAGCAGCGCCAGCGCGGGCGGAACGCCGCGCAGCGCCCGAAGCCGGAGAAGCATCAGCCCACAGAAGATCCCCGCGAGGAGCGCCGGCTGCGAAACATCGAGCTTCGACTGCATGAAGTAGTGGAGAAGGCCAAGGACCGTCAGCGGATAGACGAGCGCATGGAGCCGCCGCCAGTTCGCCCCCATCCGCCGGATCGCCCCGTCGAAGGACGTGGCGGCGAGCGCGGCGAGGCCGAGGAGCGCCGCGAAGCCGATCGTGAGATAGACACGGTTCACGACCTCCGTGGCGACCTTCAGGAGGTCGCCGTTCATATAGAGAATGTAGAGCCCGAAATGCGCGGCGATGAAACCGAAGGCGAAGAGGCCGATCATCCGCCGGAGCCCGATGAGCCGCCCATAGCCGAGATGCGCCCGGAGCGGCGAGACGGCGAGCGCGGCGAGGAGGAAGTAGAGCGTCCATTCCCCGGTGAAATGCGTCGCCGCCTTCTCCGGCTCCGGGCCGATCCGCCCGAGCACGAGAAGCGCGAGGAGCCAGAGCGCGGGCGCAGCCAGGAGCGCGAAGGCGGCGGCGCGGAGGGCCGAGAACCGGCCGGCGCGATCCTTCCAGGGCGTCAGGTCGTCGATCTTCATCTCGTCCCCCTTCGCCCCTGATATGGGCGCGCCCGCGCCGCGCCGCCGCCCGCTCACGAAACCGTCACCGCCACCGCTTGACCTCGATCAAGGCGTGGAGGCCGCCCGGCGGAGCATATGGCGCGGAACCCTGAAGGACAAAGCATGCCCGCCGAAACCCAAGCCGCCCCGCCCAAGCTCTACGCCGCGCGCGAGCCCATCTTCCCGAAACGGGTTTCGGGCTGGTTTCGCACGCTGAAGTGGCGGCTCATGATCCTCACGCTCGGGGTCTACTACCTCACGCCCTGGATCCGGTGGGACCGCGGGCCGGACCTGCCGGACCAGGCGGTGCTGGTGGACCTGGCCGGGCGGCGGTTCTTCTTCTTCTGGATCGAGATCTGGCCGCACGAATTCTATTTCGTCGCCGGCCTCCTGATAATGGCGGGGCTCGGGCTCTTCCTCTTTACCTCCGCGCTCGGGCGGGTCTGGTGCGGCTACGCCTGCCCGCAGACCGTCTGGACCGATCTCTTCATCCTTGTCGAGCGCTGGGTGGAGGGGGACCGGAACGCCCGCATCCGGCTCCTCAAGCAGAAATACGACCTCCGGAAGCTCCGCCTGCGGCTGACGAAATGGACCCTCTGGCTCCTGATCGGAATCGCGACGGGCGGCGCATGGGTCTTCTACTTCGCCGACGCGCCGACTCTGGCCATCGACCTCGCGACCGGCCAGGCGCATGTGATCGCCTACACCGCCATCGCGATCCTGACGGCGACGACCTTCGTCTTCGGCGGCTTCATGCGGGAGCAGATATGCATCTACGCCTGCCCCTGGCCGCGTATCCAGGCTGCGATGATGGACGAGCAGACGCTCACCGTCGCCTATCGCGAATGGCGGGGGGAGCCGCGGGGCAAGCACATCAAGGGCCCGGAGGCGGCGAAGCTCGGCGATTGCGTCGATTGCAACGCCTGCGTCGCCGTCTGCCCGACCGGGGTGGACATCCGCAAGGGCCAGCAGCTTGCCTGCATCACCTGCGCGCTCTGCATCGACGCCTGCGACGATGTCATGCACAAGCTCGGCCGCGAGCGGGGGTTGATCGACTATCTCTCCCTCGCCGACGAGAAGCGGGAGCGGGCGGGCGGCCATGCCGTCGCCGCATGGAAGCGCATCTTCCGGCCCCGCGTGCTGATCTACACAGCGGCCTGGGGCGCGGTGGGGCTCGGGCTCCTTTTCGCGCTCTTCATCCGTTCGGAAGTGGACCTCACCGTCGCCGCGATCCGCAACCCGGTGAACGTGACCCTTTCGGACGGGTCGGTGCGGAACGCCTATGACCTGCGGGTGCGCAACAAGCAGAACGAGGCGGCCGAGTTCCGCGTCTCCATCGTGACGGACGAGCCGCTGCGCCTCGCCATCGAGGGGACTGACGAGCGGCGCGTCTCCGTCGCGGCGGACGAGACGGGCCATGCGCGAGCCTATGTGATCGCGCAGCCGGAAAGCCCCGCGGCGACGGGCGGGCGCTCGCCCCTCCGGTTCTGGGTCGAGGATGTGGAGACGGGTGCCCGCGCCAGCGCGGATGTGAGCTTCGTCGGAAAGGGAGAGTGAGATGGCCGGTAACGCGAACACGGGCAAGCCGCTGACGGGGCGTTTCGTCTTCTTCTGCTTCGCCGGAGCCTTCGGCGCGATCCTCGCCGCGAACATCGCGCTCGCCGTCGCCGCCATCGGCAGCTTCCCCGGCATCGAGGTGAAGAACGGCTATGTCGCCAGCCAGAGCTTCGATCGCGAACGGGCGGCGCAGGTCGCGCTCGGCTGGTCCGCGAAGGCGGAATACGCCGACGGGAGGCTCGTCATCCGCGTGACGGACCGGATGGGGGACCCGGCGCCGCTGGCCGACTTCGCCCTCCGCATCGGGAGGCCCACGACGGAAGCCTTCGACGTGACCCCGGAAATCATCGATTCCGCGACGATGGAAGCCGCGGAGATCGACCTCACGCCCGGGCGCTGGCGCCTCGACATGACGGCGACGGGGCGGGGCGGGGAAGTCTTCCGCCAGCATCTCGTGATCGAGGTAAAGGGATGACCGCCGCCTGCCCCGCCTGTGGCGGCGCCGCCTTCGCCCCGGTCCGCCCCGCCGCCGCTCGCGCGGCGTCGGAGGCGCGGACGCTCATCCTCTCTCTCCCCGAAATCCACTGCGCCGGCTGCATCGCCGGGGCGGAGCGGGCGCTCTCCGACGTTCCCGGGGTGATCTCCGCCCGCGTGAACTTGACGCTGAAGCGCGCGACCGTGCGCGTGGCGGACGCAGTGGCGGCGGAGACCCTGACCGAAGCGCTCGCCCGCGCCGGGCACCGGGCGCTGGAGTTCGATGCGGCGACACTCGCCGGAGCCGGCGACGACGAGACGGGCCGCGCGCTCCTCCTCGCCATCGGCGTCTCGGGCTTCGCGATGATGAACGTGATGCTCCTCTCCGTCTCGGTCTGGTCAGGGGCGGAGGCGGCGACGCGGGACTTCCTGCACTGGATCTCCGCCGCCATCGCGCTCCCCGTAATCGCCTTCGCGGCGCGGCCCTTCCTCTACAGCGCCTGGGGCGCGCTCCGGTCGATGCGGCTCAACATGGACGTGCCGATTTCGCTCGCGATCCTCCTCGCCGCCGCGATGTCGCTCTTCGAGACTTGGGCGGGCGGGCGGCACGCCTATTTCGACGCGGCGCTCTCGCTCACCTTCTTCCTGCTGGTCGGCCGGTATCTGGACCATCGCGCCCGCGCAGCGGCGCGCTCCGCCGCGCGGGAACTCGCCGCGCTCGAGGCGCCGAAGGCGATCCGGTTCGGGCCGGCGGGGCGGGAGACGGTCGCCGTGGCCGACCTCCGGGTCGGAGACCTCATCCATCTCGCGCCCGGCATGCGCGCGCCGGTGGACGGCGTGATCGCGGAGGGGCGGTCGGACATGGACCGGGCGCATCTGACGGGCGAGGCCGTGCCTGTCCCCGCCGGGCCGGGGGCGCCGGTGAGCGCCGGGGAGATGAACCTTACGGGGCCGTTGACGCTCCACGCGACCGCGGTGGGGGAGGAAACCTCCCTCCGCCGCATGACTGAACTCGTCGCCGCCGCGGAGCGCGGTCGCGGAACCTATCAGACGCTGGCGGACCGGGCCGCGCGCATTTATGCGCCGGGGGTGCATCTCCTCTCATTCGCCGCCTTTCTATTCTGGGCCTGGCAGAGCGGCGACCTCCGTTTCGCGCTCAACGTCGCCGTCGCGGTGCTCATCATCACCTGCCCCTGCGCGCTCGGCCTCGCCGCGCCGGCGGTGGCGACGGCGGCGGCCGGGCGGCTCTTCCGCCGGGGCGTCCTCCTCAAGAGCGGCGACGCGCTGGAGCGGCTGGCCGAGGTGGATGTCGCCGTCTTCGACAAGACGGGAACGCTGACGACGGGCCGGCCCCGCTTGGCGACAGAGGCGACGCCAGAAGCTCTCGCCGCCGCCGCGGGCCTCGCCGCGGGCTCCGCCCATCCCTACGCCCGCGCGCTGGCGGAGGCGGCGGAAGCGGCCGGGATCGCGCCCGTGCCGGTCTCGGGCCTCGTCGAACGCCCCGGCGCGGGCATGGAGGGAGAGATCGGGGGGCAGGCCGCGCGGCTCGGCTCCGCCGCCTTTACGGGCGCGCCGGATGACGGCGGCGCAGCGATCTGGCTCCGCCTCGGCGAGGCTCCGCCTGTCCGCTTCGGCTTCGCGGACGAGTTCCGCCCCGGCGCCGCCGCGCTCGTCGCCGCTTTGAAAGCGCGGGGGATCGGCACGATGCTCCTTTCGGGCGACGGGGCCGAGGCGGTGGAGGCGGCGCGCGCCGCGCTCGGGATCGACCATGCCGAGGCGCGCGTCTCTCCGGCGGAGAAGCTCGAACGGCTGAACGCCCTCGCCGCCGCCGGCCGCAAGGCGCTGATGGTCGGGGACGGGCTAAACGATTCCGGCGCGCTCGCCGCCGCCCATGTCTCCGCCGCGCCGGGCTCGGGGCTCGACGCCGCGCGGGTGGCGGCGGACATGGTGCTACTGAACGCCGATCTTTCCGCCCTCGCCGGAGCGATGGAGACGGCACGATCCGCTCGGCGGCGCATCCTCGAGAATTTCGGCCTCGCCGCGGCCTACAACCTCGTCGCAGTGCCGATCGCGCTCGCCGGTTTCTGCACGCCGCTGATCGCGGCCCTGGCGATGTCGCTCTCCTCGATCACCGTCTCGCTCAACGCGCTGAGGCTCCGCTGATGGACATCCTCGTCTTTCTCATTCCGGTCTCGCTCTCGCTCGGGGCGTTGGGGCTCCTCGCCTTCCTCTGGACTCTCCGCTCCGGCCAGTTCTCAGACCCGGAAGGCGACGCCGCCCGCATCCTGCTCGACGATGAGGACCTTGAGCCTCAGCCGCCCCGCCCTTCGACGAACCGGCGATAGAGCGCCGGGGTCACGCTCACCGTAAGGAGGATGCGGAGGATGTGGTGCGTGGTGACGAAGACGGGGTTCGCCCCGATCGTCAGAGCGACGAGGCTCATCTCGATCACCCCGCCGGGCGCGAAGGCCATCACGTAGACCTCGGGCCGCTCCCCCGTCAGCGGCGCGAGCATCGCCCCGAAGCCGAAGGCGAGGAGGAGCGCGCCCGAGGCCGTCAGCGCCGTCAGCCGCGCCGCGGCGACAAGGGCGGCGCGCGTCAGTCCGGCGAAGCGCGCGCCGAGCGAGGAGCCGATGACGACCTGAGCCGCGATCACCGCAAAGGCCGGCGGCTGCGCCTCGACCACGCCGGAAAGATGCGTCGCCCCGCTTAGGAGGATCGGGCCGATGATGTGCCCGGCGGGAATGCCGAGCCGCTTCCCGATCATCCAGCCGAGCGCGCCGACGCCGATCAGGAGCGCATAGTCCGCGCCATTCGCCGCGACATGGGCGGGATCGAAGGTCACGCCTGCGGCGCTTCCCACCACCTCCCCCGTCAGCACGAGAAAGCCGAGCGGCACCATCGCGATCACGAAGACGATGCGGAGGAAATGCAGCGCGGAGATCGTCTTCACATCGCCCCCCGCCGCCTCGCCGAGCATGATGTTCTCGATCAGCCCGCCCGGCGCCGCGCCGAACCATGCGGTCGGCGCGTCGTAACCGCCGACGCGGCGGAGAAGCGCGTAGCCCCCCACCTGCGCCGATACGGTGTAGAGGAAGAGCGCGACGACGCCCGGCCACCAGTCCGGCAGCCGGCCCAGAAGCTCCGGCGTGAACATGCCTCCGATCATCACGCCGATGATCACGACGAAACTGTTCCGCAGCCATTCCGGAAAGCGGACCGGGTTGAGCCGGCCGGGCAGGAGGATGCACCAGAGCGCGTTGGCGGTGATGGCGCCGAGCATCCACGGCATCGGGGAGCCGATGCGCGTGAAGACCCATCCCCCCGCCGCCCCGAGCGCGATGCAAAGGAAGAGGCTCGCCGCCTCCCTACCGGTCAGCAGCGCAGGCATGGGCCGGGGCCTCCGCTTGGAATCACGCGGCGGCCGCCTCCGTCTCCCGCAGTTTGGCGAGCGCCTTCGGCGAGACCGCGAAGCGCGGCCCATGCCGCTCCGCCAGCTCCGCCGCGCGGGCGGCGAAGGCGTCGATCCCGATCCCGCGAATGAACTGGAGCGCCCCGCCCGTATGGGCCGGGAAGCCGATGGCGAAGATGCCGCCGAGATTGGCCTCGACCTCGGAGCGGATCACTCCCTCGTCATAGCAGCGCAGCGTCTCGATGGCCTGACGGTAGAGCAGCCGGTCCTCCGCCTCCTGCATCGTCACCTCGCGGTTGCCGGTGCGGAACTGGTCCAGCCCCGGCCAGAGCGTCTTCGCGCCGTCCGGGTGATAGTCGTAGAAGCCGCCGCCGTAATGCCGGCCGCCGCGCCCCATCTCCACCATCCGGTGCGCCACCGCCTTGGTGTGAGAGCCGTCCGCCGGAAAGCCGTCCTTCACGCCGAGCCGCTCGTCGAGGGCGAGGTGCGTGTCGTGCACCTTCTTGGAGAGCACCATCGACACTTCGTCATGCACGGCGAGCGGGCCGACCGGCATGCCGACGCGCCAGGCGGCGCGTTCGATGGCGACAGGGCTCATCCCGTCCATCAGCAGCGCCTGGCCCTCGTCCAGATAGGTGCCGAACACGCGGGAGGTGAAGAAGCCGCGACTGTCGTTCACGACGATCGGCATGTAGCCGAGCTTCGTCACGTAGTCGTAGCCCTTCCGCAGCGTCTCGTCCGAGGTCGCCTCGCCCATGATGATCTCGACGACCTTCATCTTCTCGACGGGCGAGAAGAAATGGAGGCCGATGAAGCGTTCAGGCTCCGGGCAGGCCTTCGCGAGAAGGGAGATCGGCAGGGTGGAGGTGTTGGAGCCGTAGATGCCGCCGGGCGAAAGGCGCGGGAAGGTCTCCGCGATCACCCGCTCCTTCAGCGCGACATCCTCGAACACCGCCTCGACGATCAGGTCCACGCCCTCGAAGGCCGCGTCATCGGCCGTCGGCTCGATAAGGGAGAGAAGCGCGGCGCCAGCCTCCTCGCTCATCCCGCCCTTCTTCGCGGCGGCGGCGACGAGGCCGGCGGAATGCGCCTTGCCCTTCTCGGCCTTCGCGATCTCCGTATCCTTCAGGATCGTCCGCATACCGGCGGAGGCCTGCGCCCAGGCGATGCCTGCGCCCATCATGCCCGCGCCGAGCACGGCGACGGAGCCGGGCGCCCATCGCTCCCCCGCGGGCCTGGCCGAGCCCGCCTTGATCGCCTGCCGACCGAAGAAGAAAGTGCGGATCGCCGCCTTGCATTCCTTCGTCACCATGAGCGCGACGAGGCCGCGGCTTTCCTGCCGCAGGGCCGCCTCGAAGCCCATGCGCATCGAGTTCACCGCGATGTCGAGGATCTTCTCCGGCGCCGGCATGAGCCCGCGCGTTTTCTTAACCAGCATGGCGGAGGACGCCATGATCATCGGGCGGACGCGCGGATGCGTCGTGTCGCCGCCGGGATAGCTGAACCCCTTCCTGTCCCACGGCTGCTGCGCGGCCGAGGGGTTGGCCTTGATCCACGCCTTCGCAGCAGGAATGAGATCCTCGCGGCTCGCCACGATCTCGTCGACGAGGCCGTAAGCCTTGGCCGCCGCCGGCTTCCACGGCTTGCCTTCGAGGAGGACGGGCAGCGCCTTCTCCAGCCCGAGCAGGGCCGTCAGCCGCACCACGCCGCCCGCGCCGGGCAGGAGGCCGAGCGTCACCTCCGGCAGGCCGACCACCGCCGCCGGATCGTCCACCACGATGCGCCGGTTGCATGCGAGGCAGAGCTCATAGCCGCCGCCGAGCGCCGCGCCGTTGATCGCCGCGACGACGGGGACGGGCAGGAGCTCTATCTCGCGATAGGGGCGCTTGTTCTCCTCGACATAGCGGAGCGTCTCGGCGTCCGCCGTCTCCATCGAGCCGAGTAGGTTGAGGTCCCCGCCGGCGAAGAAGGTCTTCTTGGCGGAGGCGAAGACGACGCCTGTCAGCCCCTGCTCCGCCCGGAGCTTCGCCAGCGCCCAGTCCATGGACGGAAGATACTTCTCGTTCATCGTGTTGGCGGACTGGCCCGCCATGTCGAGCGTGACGGTGACGATCCCGTCCGCATCCTTCTCGTAGCGGATATGCTCGTGCCCCTCGCCCATCGCTCAGACCCTCTCGATGATCGAGGCGACGCCCATGCCGCCGCCGACGCACATGCAGATCAGCGCCCGCTTCAGCTTCCGCCGCTCCAGCTCGTCCAGCATGGTGGAGACGAGGCAGCCGCCCGTCGCGCCGAGCGGATGCCCCATCGCGATGGCGCCGCCGACGACGTTCAGCT
>JAUHWJ010000563.1 GCA_030424705.1 Alphaproteobacteria bacterium
CCCCGGCGGCGAAGAGATCGTCCGCTATCTTCGGCGTCAGCCCGAAGCCGGAGGCCGCGTTCTCCGCGTTCACCACCACGAAGTCGAGCTTCAGCTTCTCGCGAAGGCCGGGCAGGGCGGCGATCACGGCGTCGCGGCCCGAACGGCCGACCACGTCCCCGAGGAAGAGAAGGTTCACCGCGCGATCTCCAGGCTTTCGCTTTCCGTGACTATCGCGTCGAGCCGTTCATCCTCGGGCCCGGCGGGAACCGCGCTCACCTCCTGCGCGGCATAGGCGAAGCCGACGGCGCGGGCCGTGCCCTTCGCGCGGAGCCGCGCGAGAGTCCTGTCATAGAAGCCGCCGCCATAGCCGAGCCTGCGGCCTTCCCGATCCCAACCGAGGAGCGGGACGATGAGGGTCTCGGGCTCCATCCAGTCTCCCGAAGCCGGAATCTCGGCCCCGAACTCGCCGCGCTCCATCGCCGCCCCCGGCGCCCATTCGCGGAAACGGAGCGGCTCGCCCTTCGCCTCGATAACCGGCACGCAGAGCCGTGCGCCCGCCTCGTGCAGCGCCGTCATCGCGGCGGTCGGGTCGATCTCGGTACGGATCGGGCGGAAGCCGGAGATGACGCGGCCCTCCGCCGCGCCGATCATCGCGAGAAGGCGGGCGTTCGCCGCCGCATCCCGCGCGGCGTCGCCATGCGCCGCCTTTCGCCGCGCGAAGAGGGCCGTGCGGAGCGCGGCCTTCTCTTCTGTCAGCTCCGTCAAGAAAGCGCGCCGCAGAAGCGCTGGATGCGGGCGCAGGCCTCTTCGAGCAGCGCGTCCGAGGTGGCGTAGGAGATGCGGAAGCAGGGCGAGACGCCGAAGGCGGCGCCGAAGACGACCGCGACGCCCTCCGCCTCCAGCAGTTCGGAGGCGAAGGTCTCGTCATTGTCGATGACCGCGCCGCCCGGCGTCTTGCGGCCGATAAGGCCGCGGATCGACGGGTAGACGTAGAACGCCCCCTCCGGCGTCGGGCATTCGATCCCGTTCGTCTGGTTCAGCATGGAGACGACGAGGTCGCGGCGGGCGCGGAACTTCTCCCGGCTCCAGGGGATATAGTCCTGCGGGCCGTTCAGCGCCTCGACCGCGGCCCACTGGCTGACGGAGCAGGGGTTGGAGGTGGACTGGCTCTGGATGTTGGCCATGCCCTTGATGAGATGCTCCGGCCCCGCGGCGTAGCCGATCCGCCAGCCCGTCATCGCATAGGCCTTGGAGACGCCGTTGCAGGTGAGGGTGCGGTCATAGAGGCCGGGCTCCACCTCGCAGATCGTGGCGAAGCGGAACGGGTCGTAGGCCAGATGCTCGTACATGTCGTCGGTCATCGTCCAGACATGGGGGTGGCGCATCAGGACGTCGGTGAGTCCCTTGACCTCCTCGGCGGTGTATCCGGCGCCGGTCGGGTTCGAGGGGGAGTTGAAGATGAACCATTTCGTCTTCGGCGTGATCGCGGCTTCGAGCTGGGCCGGGGTGATCTTGAAGGCGGTCTCGATGCCGGCGACGACCGGAACCGGGGTTCCGCCGCAGAGGAGCACCATGTCGGGGTAGCTGACCCAGTAGGGCGCGGGGATGATCACCTCGTCGCCGGGGTTCAGCGTCGCCATCAGGGCGTTGAAGAGGGTCTGCTTGCCGCCGGTGCCGACGGTGATCTGGCTCGGCTTGTAGTCGAGCCCGTTCTCCCGCCGGAACTTGGCGGAGATCGCGGCCTTCAGCTCCGGGATGCCGTCCACCGCCGTGTAGCGGGTGTGGCCCGCGTCGATGGCGCGCTTCGCGGCCTCGCGGATGTTTTCCGGCGTGTCGAAATCCGGCTCCCCGGCGCCGAGGCCGATAATGTCCCGCCCCGCGGCCTTCAGCTCGCGCGCTTTGGAGGTGACGGCGATGGTCGCGCTGGGCTTCACGCGGGAGAGGGCGTCGGCGAGGAAGGCCATGATCTTTGCTCCGTTCAGGCCCGTCCGCTTTACGCCGCGCGGGCCCGCTTGCCAAGAAGGCGGAGGAGCCGGCCGTCGATGATCGCGAGGCCGAGGAGGATGAGCGCCGCGCCGAGGAGGACGCCGGGCGCGAGCCGTTCGCCGAGGACGAGCGCGCCGAGGGCGACGGAGATCGGCGGCATCACGATGGTGACGAGCATGAGGTTGCCGGAGCCCGCCGCCGCGAGGACGCGGTAGTAGAGGAGATAGGCGCCGGCGGTGCCCGCGAGGGAGATGTAGGCGAGGGCGGCGAAGGTGAGCGCCCGTTCCGGCGCGGGCGGCGCGCCTTCCAGCAGCAGCGCGGCGGGGAGGGCGAGGAGGGAGGAGGCGGTGAGCATCCCGGCGGCGGAG
>JAUHWJ010000564.1 GCA_030424705.1 Alphaproteobacteria bacterium
AGCGGCGCGCCGAAGCCGACCGCGGCGTAGCCGAAGCGGGAGGCGCGCCCCGTGAGCCGCCCGAGCGCCCAGCCGAGGAGAAAGCCGAGCGCGACGAGAGGCCGCGCCTTGAACCGCCCCGCGCCGTGCGGCCCGTAGGCGGAGAGAAGCAGCCTGTCCTCCAGCACGCGGTCATAGTTGACGCCCACGGGGACGAAGATCACGTCGCGCTCCGCCTTCGATTCCACGATGTATGAGAGGATGCCGAGCTTCGGCTCCCCTTGCGCGCCGTCCCGGCTGAGGCCGCCCTCGGGGAAGACGGCCTGCGTCACCCCGCCCTCGACCGCCATCTGCACATAGCGGCGAAGGACGGTGCGATAGAGCGCGCCCCGCTCCCGCCGCCGGATGAAATAGGCGCCCATGTTCCGGATGATGCGGGAAAGCGGCCAGATCCGCGCCCACTCACCGACGGCGTAGGAGAGCGAGGCGGCGCCGGAGGCGAGGTGCGTCACGAGGAGATAGTCCACATTCGAGCGGTGGTTGATGACGAAGACGACCGCCGCCTCCGGGTCGATCTCCGCCAGCGCGGACCGGTCGAAAGCGCCGAGCCGCACCTTGTAGAGCGCCTCCGCCACCCAGCGGCAAAGCCGCGCGCCGACGCCGAAATACATGAAGGCGGAGAAGGAGGGCACGATCTCCCGCGCATATTCGCCGACGAGGCGATGCGCGATGTCCCGCGGCATCCCCGTCTCCGCCACATGCGCCTCGACCGCGCGCATCACCTCCGGGTCGTGCCCCAGCCGCTCCACCAGGAAGGCGCGGCGCATCAGGCGGAAGGGCTGGATGCGGAGCGAGAGGCGACGATTGAGCCTCTCCACCGCCCGCTCCAGCCGGCGGCGGAAATACCAGCGGAAGGTCGGCGCCACGAGCCGGTCCAGCACCGCGACGGCGAGGCCGAGCGCGCCGAGGGCGAGCAGCCAGACGGGAATCTCCACGGTCGCGCCCATCGCCGGAGGATGCGGCGGGACGGGGCGGGCGGCAAGCGGCGCCCCTCGACATTTCCGCCCCGGCGGGCGATGCGGCGGCTCCGGCGGCGAGGGGGAGGACGACATGAATCTCGATCAGGCGATGCGGGAGCGGCGCTCCATCCGCGGCTTTTCCGACCGGCCGGTGCCCCGCGCGCTGCTGGAGGAGATCGTCGCGCTGGCGAACCGCGCCCCTTCCTCCATGAACACGCAGCCCTGGCGGCTCCATGTGCTGACCGGCGCGCCGCTGGAGCGGGTGCGGAAGGGGAACACGGAGCGGATGCTCGCCGGCGTTCCGCCGAGCCGGGAGATCGGGGATTACGCCGCCTATGAGGGCGCGCACCGGAAGCGGCAGATCGAGATCGCGGTGCAGCTTTTCGAGGACATGGGAATCGAGCGGCACGATGCGGAGAAGCGGCAGGACTGGGTGATGCGCGGCTTCCGCCAGTTCGACGCGCCGGTCTCCGTCGTCGTCTGTTTCGACCGGTCGCTTCTCGGCAACACGATCGCGCATTTCGATGCGGGGGCGATGACCTTCGGCCTCGTCCTCGCCGCCTGGGCGCGCGGGCTCGGCGCCGTGATCAACGGGCAGGGGATCATGCAGAGCCCGGTCGTGCGCGAGGTGGCGAACATCCCTGAGGACGAGGTGATCCTCACCTGCGTCGCGCTCGGCTGGCCGGACGAGGCCTTCGCCGCGAACGCCGTCGTCTCCCGCCGCCGGCCGGTGGAGGAATTCACGCGGTTTATCGGCTTCGAGGGCTGAAGCGCCGGGTCATTTTCGGCGCCGTCCGCCGCCCCCTTGCGAAATAATCTTGCGCAGGTATTTTCGCCGCAACGCAACATGATCGACTCGGGAGGCCGCGATGGCTGACAGACCCTGGCTCTTCCGCACCTATGCCGGCCATTCGACGGCGGAAAAGTCCAACGCGCTCTATCGCGGCAACCTCGCCAAGGGGCAGACGGGCCTTTCCGTCGCCTTCGACCTGCCGACGCAGACGGGCTATGACAGCGACCATGTGCTCGCCCGCGGCGAGGTCGGCAAGGTCGGCGTGCCGATCTCCCATCTCGGAGACATGCGGACGCTGTTCAACGAGATCCCGCTCGACAAGATGAACACGTCGATGACGATCAACGCCACCGCGGCCTGGCTGCTGGCGCTCTATGTCGCCGTTGCGGAGGAGCAGGGGGCGGACGTATCGAAGCTCACGGGCACGGTGCAGAACGACATCATCAAGGAATATCTCTCCCGCGGGACCTATGTGTTCCCGCCGGAGCCGAGCCTCAGGCTGATTTCCGACATCGCGGCGTGGACCTATTCGAA
>JAUHWJ010000565.1 GCA_030424705.1 Alphaproteobacteria bacterium
CGCGGGCGACCTATATCACCGGCGCTTCGGTCAATCTCGACGGGGGGCTCTGCCCGGTGGTGTGAGCGCATCTGCGCTCGCGCGGTATCATGGTAGGGAGCCCTTTGGCGCCAATGGGTTGACCCGCCTGCTCACTGTGAGCAGGCGGCGCTTCAAAGCCTGTCGAACGTCGCCGTCGCCGGGCCGCGCACGACCTTCCCGCCGATGAAGTGGATGCCGCATTCCGTTTTCGCCGAACCGCGCCACCGGCCGGCGCGCGGGTCCTCGCCCGGCTTCACCGCCGTGGTGCAGGGCGCGCAGCCGATGGAGGGGTAGCCTTTCGCGACCAGCGGATGCGGGGGCAGGGCGTGCTCCGCCACATAGGCGCGGACCGTCCCGGCGTCCCAGTCCGCCAGCGGGTTGAGCTTCAGCCGCCCCTCCTCGTCCGTCTCGAAACGGGGAAGCGCGGCGCGGGCGCCGCCCTGGTAGCGCTTGCGGCCGGTGATCCAGCCGTCGAAGGGCCGGAGCGCGGCGCGGAGGGGCAGGACCTTCCGGAGATGGCAGCACCGGTCGACATCCTCCGGGCTCGCGCCCGCGGCGTCTTCGGGTGCGGGGCGGATGACGCGGAGGTCCTTCAGGCCGATGAGCCCGGCCAGCTCGCGCTGATAGGCGAGCGTTTCGGGGAAGAGCATCTCCGTGTCGAGGAAGATCACCGGCGTCGCCGGGTCCACATTCGCGACGAGGTGGAGGAGCGCGACGCTCTCCGCCCCGAAGGAGGAGACGAGGGCGATGCGGCCGCGGAGCGGGCCGAAGAGCGCCTCGCGCAGCATCGCCTCGGCGCCGAGCCCGTCGAAAAGCCGGGAGAGGGCCTCGGCCCGCGCCTCCGGCGTGAGCCGGGGGAAGAGCCGCGGCTCGGGGAGGGTTTCGATCACCGCTCGCGCGCCTCGGCCCGCGCGGCGAGGATGTTGCGCCGCCCGTCATAGCCCCGCTGGTAGGCGAGACCGACGCGCTTCGCCGCCGCGGCCCACTGCGCCTCCGGCTGGCGGGCGGCGAGCGCCTCCGGAATCTCCACCTCGTCGAAGCCGCATTCGCGGAGATAGGCGTACTGGTCCGCGATCACCGGCCCGGCGGCGCGGAGACGGCCCTCATAGCCCCGCGCTCTGAGCGCGCGGGCGAGGGAGAAGCCGCGGCCGTCATTGAAGGTGGGGAAGGCGACGGCGATGAGGGAGACGCGGGAGAGCCAGGGCGCGAGGCGGGCGCGCTCCGCATCATTGGGGATGGCGAGGCCCAGCGCTTCGGGTGCGACGCCCTCCAGCGCCTCGCCCCGCGCCTCCGCATCCTCCAGCGCAAGGAGCGAGCGGGGGGCGAGGGGGGCGCCGGGTTCGATCCGGGTCCAGTCGTCCGGGATCGGGCCGGTATCGTCACGCAGCGGCATAGAGCCTCTCCTTGAACGCATCCATGCCGAGGCGCCGGTAGCACTGGAGGAAGGTCTCCCCCGCCTCCCGCCTTTCGAGATAGGTTTCGACCAGCGCCCCGATCGCGCCCGTCACCTCCTCGTAGGAGAAGCCGGGGCCCGTCCGGTCCCCGAGCGCGGCGGTCTCGGTCGCGTCGCCGCCGATGGTGATCTGGTAGGATTCGACCCCGGCCTTGTCGAGCCCGAGGATGCCGATATGGCCGACATGATGGTGGCCGCAGGCGTTGATGCAGCCCGAGATCTTGATGGAGAGCGGCCCGATCCTCTCCTGCAGCGCCTGGTCGGCGAAGCGCTCCGCGATCATCTGGGCGACGGGGATGGAGCGGGCGGTGGCGAGGGCGCAATAGTCGAGCCCCGGGCAGGCGATGATGTCCGTCACCAGCCCGCGGTTCGCCGCGTCGAGCCCCTGGGCGCGGAGGCGGGTCCAGACCGCGTAAAGATCGTCCAGCGCGACATGGGGGAGGACGATGTTCTGCTCGTGCGTCACGCGCAGTTCATCGAGCGACCAGCGCTCGGCGACCTCGGCCATCGTGCGCATCTGCTCCGCCGTCGCGTCCCCCGGCGCGCCGCCGATGGGCTTCAGCGAGATCGTCGCCGCGGCGTAGCCGGGGATGCGGTGGGGGTGGACGTTGCGGCGGGCCCAGGCGGCGAAGCCTGCATCCTCCCGCTTCATCCGCTCGAAGAGCGCGCTCGTCCCGGCCCGCTCGCGATAGGCGGGGGGCGCGAAATAGGCTTCGATCCGCGCGACCTCGGCGGCGTCGGGCGCCGCCGTGCCGTCCATCGCGGCGAATTCCTCCTCGACGAGGCGGGAATATTCCTCGATCCCGACCTCATGGACGAGGATCTTGATGCGGGCCTT
>JAUHWJ010000566.1 GCA_030424705.1 Alphaproteobacteria bacterium
CCGGGCTCGAAGGCATGGCGGAGCGGGACCCGGCGACGCTTTCCGGCGGACAGAAGGCGCGGGCGGCGCTGATGCGGATGCTCCTCTCCGAGCCCGCCGCGCTCCTCCTCGACGAGGCCTTCTCCCGTCTCGACGCCGCGCTTCGGGGCCAGATTCGCGCGCTCGTCTTCGACACGGCGCGGCGTGGGGGGCTGCCGGTGCTGCAGGTGACGCATGACGAGGCGGATGCCGCAGCGGCAGGGGGGCGGGTGGTGCGGCTTTGAACCGCCGGCGATCGGCCAAGCGGCGTCAGCGAGGGAGACACCGGCGCGTCGCAGATGTAACTAGAGCTGACGGGAAAGCCGCGACGCGAACGGCGGAGGAGGCGCTCAACGAATGAAACGTCGCCTCGCCGCGATCCTCGCCGCGGACGCAGTCTCCTTCTCCGCCTTCGCAGGGCGGGACGAAGAGGCGGCGATCCGAGCGCTCAAGGGCCATATCGGCGCTATGGAGCCGGTGATCGGGCTCCATTCGGGGCGGATCGTGAAGGGGACGGGAGACGGGTTCCTCGCCGAATTCGGCTCGGTGGTGGACGCCGTCTCCTGCGCCGACACGGCGCAGAAGCTGATGGCGGAACGGAACGCCGCGCAGGCCGAGGAGAGCCGCCTCCTCTTTCGCATCGGCGTCCATGTCGGCGACATCGTGATCGACGGGGACGACGTGCTGGGCGACGGCGTCAACGTCGCCGCAAGGCTGGAAGCGCTGGCGCCGCCCGGCGGCGTCGCCATCTCCGCGCGGGTGCGGGAGGATGTGGAGGGGAAACTCGACCTCGCCTTCGCGGATGCGGGCCTTCGGGAGTTGAAGAACATCGCCCGGCCCGTCCACGTCTTCACGCTCGGCGCCGCCATCGCCCTGGCGCCAGCCCCGGCGCTGGCGCTCCCCGACAAGCCCTCCGTCGCCGTGCTTCCCTTCGCGAACATGTCCGCCGCCGCGGAGGACGATTATTTCGCAGATGGAGTGACCGAGGAGATCATCGCCGCGCTCGCGCATGTGCCGTCGGTCTTCGTCATCGCCCGCAATTCCTCCTTCACCTACAAGGGGCTGAACGTGGACGTGCGGGAGGTCGGCCGCGCGCTCGGCGTCCGCTATGTGCTGGAGGGGAGCGTCCGGCGCGGCGGCGCGCGGTTGCGGGTGACAGGCCAGCTCGTGGATGCGGAGACGGGCAAGCACATCTGGGCGGAGAAGTTCGACGGCGGTTTGGAGGAAGTCTTCGATCTTCAGGACCGGATCGCCGGCGAGGTCGCGGCCGCGATCGCGCCGGAGATCAGGAGCGCGGAGATCGCGCGCGGATTGCGAAAGCGGCCGGAGAGCCTCGACGCCTACGACCTCTACCTCCGCGCGCAGGACGCTCTGCACCGGTCCCGCCTGAATGAGGCTTGGGACCTTCTGGCCAAGGCGGAGGCGGCGGCGCCGGGTTACGCCAAGGCCATGGCGCTCCGGGCGTGGCTGACGACGATTGGCCACATGTTCGGCGCCCTGACAACGGAGGAGGCGAGGGAAGCCGGCCGCCGTCTCGCGCGCCAGGCGCTCGATCTCGACGGGTCCGACCCGGAAGTGGCCGCCTATGCGGGCTACTCGCTCGGCTTTCTGGATGCGGCGCACGAACAGGCGCTTCGGCTGCTGGAGGAGACGACGGAGCGATGCCCGAGTTTCGCCTGGGCCTGGATCTCGTCGAGCTTCATTTCGGTCTATACCGGCGACGCCGAAGCGGCGATCCGCAAGGCCGAGACCGGGCTCCGCCTCAGCCCGCGGGATCCGCTGGCCTTCCGCGCCTATATCGCGCTCTGCCTCGCGAACGTCATCACCGGGGATTACGAGAAGGTGCTGGATTACGCCTCGCGCGGGCTATCGATGAACCCCCGCGCCACGCTCATGCTGCGCTACCGTCTTCTCGCCTGCCAGAAACTCGAGATGACGGAGGAGGCCCAGAAGGCCCGGCGACGGCATGACGAGATCTACCCGACGTTCCGCATCAGCGAATACGAGGCGATCGCCCGCGACACCCTCAAGTCCGACCCCCGCCTGTGGAGCGCCGTCGTCGAGGCGCTGCGGGAGGCCGGATTCCCCGAATGATCCAAGGAACCGCCCATGCCCAAGGTCATCTTCGAACGCGACGGCCGGATCGGCCGCGTCACGCTCAACCGCCCGGAGGCGATGAACGCCATCGACGACGAGCTGCCGGGCCTCCTCGAGGCGGCGATCAAGGCGGCGGAGGCCGACCCGGGCGTGCATGTGATCGTCCTTTCCGGGAACGGCCCGGCCTTCTGCGCCG
>JAUHWJ010000567.1 GCA_030424705.1 Alphaproteobacteria bacterium
CTGCTGCGTGATCGTCGAGCCGCCCTGCACGAGCCCGCCGGCCCGGAGGTTGACGACCATCGCCCGCGCCAGCCCGCGCGGATCGACCCCGAAATGGGAATAGAAGCGCCGGTCCTCCGCCGCGAGTATCGCGGCGACGAGATGGGGCGAGACATCCCCCGGCCGCACCACGCCGCCGAACTGCTCGCCGCGCCAGGCGAACACGTCCCCGTTTGCGTCCAGCATGGTGACGGAGCCCTGCTCCCGCGCATCGAGGAGCGTGGAGGCCGCCGGCAGCTTCACCACATAATAGGCGGTCGAGCCGGCGAGGATCAGCAGCCCCAAAGCGGCGAGCCTGAGGCCGAGGCGAAAGGCGAGCCGCAGGAGCCAGCGCACCGCGCCGCCGATCACCCGGTCGAACCAGCCGAGCTTCTTCGCGCGCGGCGCAGCCTTGCGCCCGCCTTCGGCGGCCTTCGCGGTCTTCGTCCTGCTCACGCGCGCCTCGTTATTGTCGTTCGCACCCATTGCGCGTTGCGCAGATGCTACCCCAAGGCGGCGAAAATGTGGAGGCTATCGGCGCCCGTAATAGAGGCCGACGACATGTTCCGCCTCCGCAAAGAACAGCCAGCGGGAGACGAAGGCCCCAAAGAGATGCAGGGCAAGCGCGAGCGCGAGGCCCGGCGCCGCCAGCGCCCCCGCCTCGCGGGAGAGAATGTAGAGGAAGAGCGGCGCGAAGAGCCCGAAGATGACGAAGAGCACGGCGAGCTTCTCCGCCCGCCGCCGCCCGACGATGAAGATCATCTCCTTCATGAGGTAGTTGGGCGCGCTGTGCGGCGGCTCTACCTGCCTGACCTTGCCAAGGGCGCCGAGCCCCGTCGCGCTTTCCAGCGTCGCCGCCGTGGCGAGCGTCAGCGCGCCCGTGCGGCGGCGATAGGCGTAGGCCGCCGCTGAGCCGGCGAGGAGCGGCAGCCCCGCGCCCGGGCCCGGCGTCTCCCCCGCCAGCGTCATGGCGAGGCCTGTCGCGATCACCCCGCCGGCGAGCGCGAGGCCCAGGAACATGGCGACGGTGAAGGGGTTGGACCAGCGCGGCACCGTCTTCAGTTGCGCATAGATCATCGTCGTCGAGAACACGGCCAGCGCGGCGAGCAGCGCGGAGAGAAGCCCGAGCGGGCGGGAGGGCGCGCCAGTAAGGAACCACCCCGCCACATAGGCGAAGAAGATCGCCATGAGCGCGACGGAGACGACCCCTTCGCGGCTCAGCCAGCTTGTCCGCCATTGGCTGAAGGCCCGCCAGGCGCGCTGCGGGTTGCCGAGATGCAGCGTCGAGGCGAGGAGCCCGGCCCCCGCCAGAACGAGTGCGAAAAGCCCCGTGAGCGGCCCGGCGACGGCGCCGGAGGGGCCGAGCCCGAGGCCGAGCAGCGCCATCGTCCCGAAGCCGAGGCCGGAGAGCACGGTGAATACGATTACGGACGGAGCAGGATGCATTCAGAGCCGCTCCAGCGCCCGGTCGAGCCAGCCAAGAAAGCCCTTCGCCTCCGGCTCCGCCAGCGCGGCGAGAGAGAGAGGCTCCAGCGCCGCCTTAGGCCGCGGCGGCAGATAGCGGTTGACCGGCTTCGTCCCCTGTTCCGGCATGAGCGCGAAGCCGCCGCGCTCCGCCACGAGGCGGGAGACGGCGCTGCCCTCGTCGCCGAGATCGCCGAAATGCCGCGCGCCGGTCGGGCAGGCCCGCACGCAGGCGGGGATCCGGTCCTCCTCCGGCAGTTTGTCGTTATAGATCCGGTCCACGCAGAGCGTGCACTTCTTCATCACGCCCGCCGCCCGGTCCATCTCCCGCGCGCCGTAGGGGCAGGCCCAGGCGCAGAGCCCGCAGCCGATGCAGTCGTCCTCGTTCACGAGAACGATCCCGTCCTCCGCCCGCTTGTAGCTGGCGCCGGTCGGGCAGACGGTGACGCAGGGCGCATCTTCGCAATGGAGGCATGAGCGGGGGAAGTTCACGACCTGGGCCGGCCCGGTCTCCGGGACCGCTTCGTACATGTGGACGCGGTTGAGGAACGCGCCCTCGGGCTCCGGCCCGTAGGCGCTCAGGTCGGAAAGCGGCGCGCCGTAGCCGCCCGTGTTCCATTCCTTGCAGGAGGTCACGCAGGCATGGCAGCCGACGCAGGTGTCGAGGTCGATCACGAGGCCGAGCTTGACCTCGCCGCAAGGGGGCAGGGCGGTCACGCCGTTCGCGCGCTGGTTCGGGTGGAGACCATGAAGACGGGTCCGTTTCTGCTTCCGCGCATGGCTGCCACGATCCGCACCCTTGGTCCAGCCCCGAACCTCAGGCGCT
>JAUHWJ010000568.1 GCA_030424705.1 Alphaproteobacteria bacterium
GATTTCAAAGAGCGCGGCCTCCTGAGAAGCCGCCGGCGGCGGGAGTTGTTGGCTCCCCGCCGCCGGTGAGCGGGTATCTAGAGACAATCCCGAAACGCCGCAATAGCTTTTTGGCGGATTTTTTGCCGCCCCGTCATATTTTTGCATTAATGCATATATTTCAACGGCTTAAATGTCATCAGCGCGACCCTTCAAGCCTGAAATTCCGGGTTTACGGAGCGTAAGGCGGGAACGGGCGGTGCGGAATCGGAGCCGAATCCGAGGGGTCTCTCCGCCTCTCCCGCCGCCGAACCGCAAGATATTGTGGGCGACTCTAGAATGCGGGCGAGTCGCCCCACGAATCCGAGTCGTCGCGCTGTCAGCCGCCCGTCAGGGCGACGGTGGCGGGGCATGGCTTCCCTTCGAAGAAGCGCTCCAGCGCCTCCCGGAACACCGAATCCGCTCCCCTCACCCGGGAGAAGAGCGTGGCGCAGGCGTGGAGCTTCCCCGCATCGGTCGGGCCGAAGATCGCCGCAGCGTCCGTGAGGCCCGTGTCGAGACAGAGGCGGAAGCAGCGTACGAGCCGCGCGCCCAACACCGGGTCCGTCAGATAAGCCTCCGCCTCGGGGAGCCCGGCGATTCCGAACCAGAGCGTCATTTCGGAGGGCTTGCGGCCGTTCCACTCCGGCACGCCGTCGCATTGCGGGAAGATGAACCACATCCAGTGGCTCTCCTTCCGGCCGGCGGAAAGCTCCGCCACCGCCTGTTCGTAATGGCTGAGCTTGCCACCGCGGACGCGTTCGTCCTGCTGAGCGAGGAACCGCTCAAGGTCGATATCGTCCTCGTCTTCCTCGTCCCAATCGCTCATTTTCCGAGCGCCGCCATCAGTTCGCGCCACTCGCCGGGGCTCATGCCGGCGCCCGCTGCGTCGAGTGTCTCGCCGGCGATCAAGCGTTTCACCGCTTCGAGCCCGGCGCGGGAAAGATGCGCGCCGCCGAGCCGGTAATCCTCGAACGCCTCCCAGGCGGCGGGCACCCAGGCCTTCGTAAGCGCCCCGATCGCCTCCGCGTAGACGCGGATCTCGTACTGCGCATGCGGGTCGGCGCGGAGGGAGAGGAAGTGGAAGAGGTTGTGGAGGTCCGTCTTCCAGTACCATTGCGTATAGACGTTGGCGGTGAGGTTCATGCGCGCCAGCTCGCGCGCGAGGCCGCGCCGGCCTTCCTCGATCGTCTCGCCCTCGAAGGTCTGGTTCAGCATGCGCTGGTAATTGTCGTAGGTCTGCGCCGCGTCCCCGCGCAGGAGCCGCAGCACCTCCGCCGCCTCCTCGCCCTCCAGCGTCTCCCCGCGGCCCTGCCGGTTGGCGGAGGATTGCGCCGCGAGCTGATCCGGCGCGGGGACATAGAATTCCCGGTCCATCACCGAGTAGCGGGCGGAATACTCGTTCACGTTCGCCGTCCGGTGGCGGATCCACTGCCGGGCGACGAAGATCGGCAGCTTCACATGCAGCTTGATCTCGCACATCTCGAACGGCGTCGAATGACGGTGGCGCATGAGATAGCGAATGAGCCCGCGGTCATCCCGCGCCTGGCGGGTGCCGGCGCCGTAGGAGACGCGGGCGGCCTGAACGATGGCGGCGTCGTCCCCCATATAGTCGATGACGCGGACGAAGCCGTGGTCGAGAACCGGAACCGCCTCGTAGAGGCGCGCCTCGATCCCCTCCGACACTGCGCGCCGCGTCTCGCGCCTCTCCGCGCGGGCGCGTTCGATTTCGGCCTGTTGTTCCGCGGAGAGCGGCATATCCTGTCCCCCGGCGCGGGCTGGCCCGCGTCTCTTGCTCCGGTCGGAGCGTAACAGGCGATTCTGACGGGGCAAGGGCATGAGCGACAAAACCGCGATCGTCGGAGGCGGCCCGGCCGGCCTCGCCGCGGGGCGGGCGCTGAAGGCGCTGGGCCTGCCGTTCGACATCATCGAGGCGAATGCGGATTTCGGCGGGCTCTGGAACCGGGACTGGGCGCTTTCCCCGATCTATGACAGCGCGCATTTCATCTCCTCGCGCACCATGTCCGCCTTCGACGGCTTTCCGATGCCGGAGCACTGGCCGGATTATCCGCGCCACGACCTGATCCTCGATTATGTCCGCAGCTTCGCCCGCGCCTTCGGGCTCTACGACCACGCCCGCTTCGGCGCCGCCGTCGCCTCGGCCCGGCCCGCTCACGAGGGATGGCGGGTCGAAACGACGGACGGGCGCGCGGAGACCTACCGGTTCCTGATATGCGCGAGCGGCGCGACATGGGACGCCGCCGCGCCCTCGATCCCCGGCGAATTCG
>JAUHWJ010000569.1 GCA_030424705.1 Alphaproteobacteria bacterium
AGCGCGGCGAGCGTGTTGAGCACGCCCGGCCCGGGCACGACGCAATAGACGCCCGGCCGCCCCGTCGCCTGTGCATAGCCGAAGGCCATGTACGCCGTCGCCTGCTCGTGCCGCGCGCCGATGGTGCGGATCGCGCCCGCCCGCTTCGCCAGCGCGTCGAAGACCGGATAGGTCTGCACGCCCGGCAGACCGAACACCGTGTCCACGCCATGATCCGCCAGCGCGGCGACGATGGCTTCTCCCCCGCTCATCCGCATCGGATCAGCCCTTGCCCGCGACCATGACGCAGAGAAGCTCGAACATCACGGTCGCGCCGTTGAGCGCCGTGAGCCCGCCCGTATCGAAGGGCGGGGAGACCTCCACCATGTCGGCGCCGATGATCTCGCAGCCCGCCAGCATCCGTATCATCCCCTGCGCCTCCCGCATCGTCAGGCCGCCGGCCTCCGGCGTGCCCGTGCCGGGCGCGAGGGAGGGGTCGAGGCTGTCGATGTCGAAGCTGACATAGATCGGCCCTGCGCCGACGAATTCCAGCGCTTCCGCCATCGCGGCGCGCCAGCCCTTCTCCTCCACCTCCTCCATCAGCATCACGCGCATGCCGCTGTCATAGGAGAACTTCCACATCGCCGGATTGTAGAGCGAGCCGCGAATGCCGATCTGCGCCACGCGCTTCGGGTCCAGCAGGCCCTCGTCCACCGCGATCTTGAAGGGCGCGCCGTGGTGGAAGCGGCTGCCGCCGTAATCGTCCCCGGTGTCCGCATGGGCGTCGATATGGATCATGCCCACCGGCCCGTCCTTCGCCAGCGCGCGGAGGATGGGGAGGGAGACGGAATGGTCCCCGCCGCAGGTGAGCGGTCGTATCCCGGCAGCCTTCACCCGCTCGAAATAGTCCTGGATCTCGCGATGCGCGCCTTCGAGCTCATAGGGCTTCCGGATCCACGCGTCGCCGATATCGGCGACCTTCGCCTTGAGGAAAGGGGCCTCGCCCGTCGCCTGATTGTGGCCGCGGATGAGGGAGGACTGGTTGCGCACTTCCCTAGGCCCGTGCCGCGGGCCGGGCCGGTTCGTCACCCCGCCATCGTAGGGAACGCCGCAGACGCCGATATCGAGCCCCGCGACCTCGAAATCCTCGACATAGGGCATGCGGAAGAAGGTCGCGAGGCCGGTGAAGCGGGGGCGCTGGCGGGGGTCGGAGAAGTCGAGCGTTTCGGACATGCGGGGCTCCTTTTCCCGCACCATGGCGGGAGGGCGAAGCCGCCGCAAGACCGGCGCGACGAGGTCAGAGCCGCGCCGCCTCCCGGAGAATTTCGCCGCGCATCCGCTCCAGGATCGCGGAGGGCTCGGGCTCGGGCGTCTCCCGGATCGCGTCCTCGAACACCTCCGCCATGGCGCGCTCGCCCGACTTGATGCGCGGCAGCATGTCCGAATCGACGTCCGAGACGAGGTCCCACGCCATCACGATGGTCCGGTGTACGGTGGACATGAACCCGCCCGCGGCGTCGGGCTTCCGCCCGGCCCGAACCAGTGCGTCCGCGAGCTCGGCCGCATGCCGGCGGTGCATGTCATGGAGCCGCCGGGCGGCGGCGGCGAGTTCCGGCTTCGTGCGGTCGAGGATTTCGTCGAACCCGTTCGCGGCAGCCACGCTGCGCCTGTGAACGGTCGCGAAGGCGTCGAGGGTCTCGTCGGAGGGGATGATCAGTTCGGCTGACATGCGGTTCTCCATCCAGCCCGGCGGCCCTTCGCGCGCCGGTCATTGAGGAGAACGTCATTGAAGGCGTCCCGTTCCCTGCGGAGCGCAGGCTTCAGCGGCGGACCGGGTTCAGAAGAGGTTGCGGAAGGCCGAGCGCGTGTCGATCTGCGCGCTCACCGCCGCGACGAGGTCGAGCCCCTCGGGAGTCGGCGCGCCCGCCTCGTCGAGCCAGTGGCGGGCGCGTGCTGCGCTGAGCGCGTCGGCTTCGTTCGCGCCGCCGGTGATGAAATGGGCGAGGCTGAGGATTTTCCGCTGGGCCTGCTCGGCATGCTGTCTCGGCATTTCGGTCTCCCTCTTGCGGAGAAGGAAGATGGAGCGCCGCGCCGTCCGGTCAAATCGCCGCGCTCATTCCGCCGGCCTCTTCTCCGCGCGGCCCGCGCCCCCGCTCCGCGCCTCGACGAGCCGGTCGTAATCCGGGTGGATCGTGCCGCAGAGCCGGTCCCAGAAGGAGAAGAAGTTGGCGTAGTTGTAGCCGAACTTCTCGTGATGCTGGTCATGGAAGGTGACGCAGACCATGGGCGAGGGAAAGCGCGTCGTCCGGTCCGCGAAATGCTCGAA
>JAUHWJ010000570.1 GCA_030424705.1 Alphaproteobacteria bacterium
CGGCGCGGAGCCCGCTGCGGCGTTCCGGCGGCGCGCCGATGCGATCCTCGCCGCCGGCGCCCGCGCCGTGGCGGCCGGCGACACGGCGGAGCAGGTCCGGCAGGACCAGGCGCTTCACGGCCTTGTTTATGAGGCCTCCGGCAACCCCCTCCTCTCGCACGCGGCGGAGCCGCACTGGCGCTTCCTGCGGCGGGCGATGGGCGAGGTGCTGCGGCGGGCCAAGCTCCCGGCGGAAATCTGGCGCCAGCATGCCGAGATCGTCGAAGCCGTGGCCGCGGGGCGCGCCGAGCGGGCCGAGCGGCTGATGGTCGAGCACGACCTCGATGCGGCGAAGACGCTGCACGCGGCGCTCGTCGCCGGCATGGAGGCGGCGGCCGGCGGGCGCGCCGTGCGGGAGGCGCAGAGATGACCACGATGCTCACGGTCGGAGAGATGCTGGGCGCGCAGGCGCGCCTTCAGCCTGAACGCATCGGCGCGAGGGACCTCGAACGGGCCCTTACCTTTCGCGAGTGGAACGCGCGCGCGCGCCGTCTGGCGAACGGCCTCCTCGCCCTCGGCCTCGCGAAGGGCGATCGGGTGGCCGTGCTCGCCTACAACCGGCTCGAATGGGCGGAGATCTACGCCGCTGTCGCCAAGGCCGGGCTCGTCGCCGTGCCGATCAACTTCCGCCTGACGCCGCCCGAGGCCGGCTTCATAATCGCAGACAGCGGCGCCCGCGCAATCATCGCGGAGACCTTGCTCGCTCCTGTCGTCGAGGCGCTTCGCAGCAGCGTGCAGATCGCCGCCGACAATTTCATCCTGATCGGGGATCGCGCGGAGCCCGGATGGCGAAGCTACGAAGCCCTGATCTCCGCCGCCGCCGATGCGGAGCCCGCCGTAGCGGTCACCCCCGAGGATCCCTGGTGCCTCATGTACACGTCGGGGACGACCGGCAACCCGAAGGGCGCGATCCGCTCCCATCGCGGCATGGCGATGCTCGCGATGATGACGGAGGTCGAGCTGGGCCTGAAGCGGCGGGACGACGCGCTGCTGGTCATGCCCATGTGCCACGCCAATTCGCTCAACTTCTTCAGCGCCTTTCTCTATATCGGCGCCTGCGTGACGATCTTCTCCCGCGCCAGCTTCGACGCCGCCCTATGCCTCCGCACGATCGGGGAGATGGGCGTCACCTTCACCTCCCTCGTCCCGACGCATTACATGATGATGCTGGACGTTCCCGCGGAGACGCGCGCGGGCGCGGATTACGGATCGGTCGAGAAGCTGATGATCTCCTCGGCGCCCGCGCGGGTCGAGACCAAGCGCGCGATCATGGAGATGTTCCCGAATTCCGGCCTCTATGAGCTATATGGCTCGACAGAGGCGGGGTGGGTGACCTTCCTGCATCCGGACGAGCAGTTCGATCATCTCGGCACGGTCGGCCGCGAGGTCGTCGGCTCCGCGCCGATCCGGCTCCTCGACGAGGAGGGAAACGAAGTGCCGGACGGGCAGCCGGGCGAGCTCTATTCCTGCGGGCCCTACGCCTTCGAGGGCTACTGGAACCTGCCGGAGAAGACGGCGGAAGCCTTCCGCGGCCCCTATCTCTCGGTCGGCGACATGGCCCTGAGAGACGAACAGGGCTTCATCCGCCTCATCGACCGCAAGAAGAACATGATCATCTCGGGCGGCGAGAACGTCTATCCGACCGAGGTGGAAGCCGTCCTCGCGCAACATCCCGCCGTCAAGGACGTCGCGGTGGTCGGCAGCCCGGACGCGACATGGGGGGAGCGCGTCGCCGCCGCCGTCGTGCTGCGGGAGGGCGCGGCGCTCTCGGCCGAGGAGCTCGTCGCCTGGTCGAAGGACCGGCTCGCCGGCTACAAGCGCCCGCGCGACGTGATGTTCCTCTCCGCCGACGAGATGCCCCGCAACGCGACCGGCAAGATCCTTCACCGCGTCCTCAGGGACATGATGGCCGCGCGCGCCTCCTGAGGCGCGAGGCGGCGGGACAAGAACAGAAAAGGGAGAAAGCGCATGGCCGAAAGGCAGGATCTCAACAGCGAGCCCGAGAGCGTCGCCGCCTGGATCGCCGACCTTCTGAAGGCCCGCGGCGTGGACCGCGTGTTCGGCCTGCAGGGCGGCCACATCCAGCCGGTCTGGGACCATCTGGCGCGGCGCGGCGTGCGGATCATCGACGTGCGGGACGAGGGCGCCGCAATCCACATGGCGCACGCCCATGCGGAGCTGACAGGCGCGCTCGGCGTGGCGATGGCTACGGCGGGCCCGGGCGTCACGAACTGCGTCACCGGCGTC
>JAUHWJ010000571.1 GCA_030424705.1 Alphaproteobacteria bacterium
CCGAGGCCGAAGACGATGGTGGTGGAGAAGGACGCCATGTAGGTCGCGTCCGCGAAGAGCGCGCGGAAATTCTCGAGCCCGACCCATTCGCGGGAAAACCCGAACGCGTCCTCGATGTAGAAGGAGGTCTCCAGCGCCTGATAGGCCGGCCAGATGAAGAAGATCAGCGTCACGACGATCTGCGGCGCGACGAGGGCGTAGGGCAGCCAGCGATGGCGGAAGGTGACGCGTTTCTGCATGGGGGCCTGCGGTGGCTCGGCCCCGGATCGCGTCCGGGGCCGGCCTTTTCCGATTACGAGCCGTTCGCCTGCTGGAAGCGGCGCAGAAGCTCGTTGCCGCGGGCGACCGCGTCGTCCATCGCCGTCTTCGCGTCCTTCTGGCCGGCCCAGACGGCCTCAAGCTCCTCGTTGATCACGTCGCGGACCTGCACGAAGTTGCCGAAGCGCACGCCCTTGGAATTCGGCGTCGGCGTGTTGAGCGAGAGCTGCTTGATCGCCGTGTCCGTGCCCGGGTTGGCGTCGAAGAAGCCGCGGCTCTTCGAAAGCTCGTAGGCCGCCGTGGTGACGGGGACATAGCCGGTCTGCTCCGCCCAGGCCGCCTGCTGCTCCGCCGAGGAGATGAACTTGAAGAACTCGGCGACGCCCTTGTAGCTCTCCGCGTCATGGCCGTTCAGCACCCAAAGCGTCGCGCCGCCGATGATGGAGTTCTGCGGGGCGGACTTCACCTTCGTGTCGAGCGGCAGCATCGCCTGACCGAACTCGAACTCGGTGATGTCCTTCTTGAACCCGCCGTAATAGGCGGAGGAGTTGATCCAGAGGATCGACTCGCCGTTCACGAACATGCCGCGGCTGTCGCCCCGGCGCCCGCCATACTGGAAGAGCCCTTCCTTGCCGGCGTCGGCGATGGACTGGATGTGGTTGACCACATGCTCGTTGTTGAAGGTGAACTCGGTCTCGAAGCCGCCGAAGCCGTTCTCCAGCGTGCCCATCGGGATGTCGTGCCAGGCCGAGTAATTCTCGATCTGCGTCCAGGACTGCCAGCCGAAGGAGACCGGCGCCTTCACGCCCGCCGCCTTCGCCTTGCGCGCAACGTCCCAAACCTCGTCCCAGGTCGTCGGCACGGCGACGCCGAGCTCGTCGAGCTTCGTCTTGTTGTACCACATGACGGGGGAGGAGGAGTTGAACGGCATGGAGAGGAGTCGGTTCTCCGTGTCCGTGTAGTAGGCAGCGACGGCGGGGATGAGGCCGCTCTGGTCGAACTCGACGCCGGCATCGGCCATCAGCTTGTAGACCGGATAAACGGCGCCCTTCTCCTCGGCGGCCATCATCGTCGCGGTGCCGACCTCGAAGACCTGCACGATGTGCGGATGCGCCTTGGAGCGGAACCCGGCGATGGCGGAGGTCATCGTCTCCGTATAGTCGCCCTTGTAGATCGCGTTGACCTGATATTCGGACTGGCTGGCGTTGAAATCCGCCGCGAACTTGTCGGTCAGCTCGCCGAGCTGGCCGCCCATCGCGTGCCAGAAATTGATCTCCTTCGGGGCGGCCTGGGCCGCGCCGGCGAGCGCGAGCGCGGCGACGGCGCCGATCAGCAGGTTTTTCATGGGGGCTCCCTTTGTCGAACCATTGGAGCCGGGCGAGGTTCGCCCGGATCGCGGGTTGTTATGCGCGGCCCTTGGCGGGCTCGTTACGCTTATATGTCAGTTTTGTGACAACTCGCGGATGCGCGCAAGCCGTTAAAGACCCGCGGGCGGAGAGAGCCTCCCCGGCGCCGCCGGAACATGGAGCGGCGCGCCGGTGAGCGCGCGGAGCGTCTCGACGTCGATCCCCTCCACCATCTCCCGCAGCACGAAGCCCTCCGCCGTCACGTCCACCACGGCGAGGTCGGTGAAGACGCGCTTTACGACGCCCGCGCCGGTCAGCGGCATGTCGCAAGCCTGCACCAGCTTGGGCCGGCCCGCCTTGTCCACATGCGTCGTCAGGGCCCAGACGGCCTTCGCCCCCGCCGCGAGGTCCATCGCCCCGCCGACGCCCGGCACCCGCGCCGCTCCGGTGGACCAGTTGGCGAGGTCGCCGTTCGCCGCCACCTCGAAGGCGCCGAGAATCGCGAGGTCGAGATGCCCGCCCGTGATCATCGCGAAACTGTCCGCATGATGCACGATGGCGGCGCCGGGCAGCAGCGTCACCGGGTCCTTCGAGGCGTTGATGAGGTCGAAATCCTCCGCCCCCTGCGCCGGGCGCGGCCCGACGCCGAGGATGCCGTTCTCGGACTGGAAGGTCACCTCC
>JAUHWJ010000572.1 GCA_030424705.1 Alphaproteobacteria bacterium
CGCCGGCTATCAGGTCGAGTATTCCTCCACGCCGTATCTGCTCTTCATGATCGGCGAATACATGAACATCGTGCTGATGTGCGCGATGACGACGATCCTCTTTTTCGGCGGCTGGCTTTCGCCCATTCCGGGCCTGCCGGACGGGGTGCTGTGGTTCGTCCTGAAGGTGGTGTTCTTCTTCTTCATGTTCGCGATGGTGAAGGCCATCGTCCCCCGCTACCGCTATGACCAGCTGATGCGGATCGGCTGGAAGGTGTTCCTGCCGCTCTCGCTCGGCTGGGTCGTGATCGTCGCCGGTTTCGCGCAGTTTGGCGTGCCGGGCTACGCCCGCTGGGCCGTGGGGGGGTGAGGATGGGGGTGGATTGCGCCCTGTTCGAACGGCTCCTGGAGCTTGGCGCCCGCGCGGATGTCGCGCCGGGGCGCGGGCTCATGCTCGGGCGGCAGGGCTTCCACTTCCAGGGGCGCTTCCGGCGCCGCTACCGCCTTGCGCTCGCGCGGGCCGGCGTGGCGGCGGAGGCGGACGCGCTGGCGGGGCCGGACGGCTTCGCCGAGCCCTTCTTCCGCGCCGCCGGCCTCGGGGAGATGGAGGCGATGGATGCGAGCGCCTATGAGGGCGCGGCGCATGTCCACGATCTCAACGAGCCCGTCCCTGCGCATCTCCACGGCGCGTTCGACTTCATCTTCGACGGCGGGACGATAGAGCACGTCTTCAACGCGCCGCAGGCGCTCGCGAATGTCTTCGCCATGCTGAAGCCGGGCGGGATCTTCGCCTCGGCCAACGGGATGAACGGCTGGCCCTTCCACGGGCTCTACCAGTTCAACCCGGAATTTGCCTGGTCCTACTGGAAGCGGGCGGCGGGATGCGAGGTTCTGCGCGTCCTCGCTGTCCCTGCGAACCCGGCGGAGCCGCCGATCCCGCTGCCAGACGCGGCGGAGACGGGGCGGCGGCTGCGGCTTTCGCGGCCTTTTCCGGAAGGCAGGGTTTACCTCTACTACGAAGTGCGCAAAGGAGCGGGCGCGCGGCCCGCGCGCGCAGCCTGGCAGAGCGACTATCAGGCGCGCTGGCGCGAGGCGGCGCCGGAAATGACGGAGGCGTGATGGGCATCCCGTTCGACAGGGCGTTCCGGTATTTCATGCTCGCCGATTTCATCGGCGGCTTCCGGCTCGGCTTCAAATACTTCATGAAGCCGAAGGCGACGCTGAACTATCCCTTTGAAAAGGGGCCGCTTTCCCCCCGCTTCCGCGGCGAGCACGCGCTCCGCCGCTATCCGAACGGGGAGGAGCGGTGCATCGCCTGCAAGCTCTGCGAGGCGATCTGCCCGGCGCAGGCCATCACCATCGAGGCCGAACCGCGGGAGGACGGCTCCCGCCGCACCACGCGCTACGACATCGACATGACGAAATGCATCTATTGCGGCTTCTGCCAGGAAGCCTGCCCGGTGGACGCCATCGTCGAGGGCCCGAATTTCGAATTCGCGACCGAGACGCGGGAGGAGCTTTTCTACAACAAGGACAAGCTCCTCGCGAACGGCGACCGCTGGGAGCGGGAGATCGCCCGCAACATCGAGCTAGACGCGGCGTATCGCTGAGCGCCGCGAGAGGGGGATCATCATGGGGCTGACCGCCGTCGCCTTCTACGTCTTCGCCACGGTCGCCGTGGTCTCCGGCGCGCTGGTCACGCTTGCGCGGAACCCGGTCCATTCGGTGCTCTGGCTGATCCTTACATTCTTCTCGGCGGCGGGGCTCTTCGTCCTCCTCGGGGCGGAGTTCGTGGCGATGCTGCTCATCATCGTCTATGTCGGCGCCGTCGCGGTCCTCTTCCTCTTCGTCGTGATGATGCTGGATGTGGACTTCGCGGAGCTGAAGAAGGGGATGGCGGATTACCTCCCCATCGGCGCGCTGATCGGCGTCGTCCTTCTTCTCGAGCTTTCGCTCGTCATCGGCGCCTGGGTGATCGCGCCGGAGGCGCCGATCCAGCGCATGGCGGAGACGCCGGCGCCGGAGGACGTGACGAACACGGTCGCGCTCGGGCGGCTGATCTACACGAAATACGTCTTCTTCTTCCAGCTTTCGGGCCTCGTCCTCTTCGTCGCCATGGTCGGCGCCATCGTGCTGACGCTCCGGCATCGCGAGGGGATCAAGCGGCAGGACGCGACGGCGCAGATCTGGCGGCGGCGCGAGGAGTCGGTCGAGCTGAAGGACGTGAAGCCGGGGCAGGGGATCTGAGATGGAGATCGGGCTTTCCCATTACCTGACCGTCGCGGCGATCCTCTTCGTGATCGG
>JAUHWJ010000573.1 GCA_030424705.1 Alphaproteobacteria bacterium
CGAATAGGCGTAATCCCGGTCGATCACGCCGGCATAGACGCCGGAGGCCATCATGGCGGGGGCGAAGCGCGTGCCCTCCTCGTTCGTCCAGTTCACGATCACGATGGGGTGGCGCGTTCTCACGCCGAGGTCGTTGAGGGTGCGCACGAGTTCGAGCGCGCCGAGGACGCCGAGCACGCCGTCATATTTCCCGCCCGTCGGCTGCGTGTCGAGATGGGAGCCGACATAGACCGGGGGGAGGTCCGGCTCCTCGCCTTCGCGGCGCATGAACATGTCCCCCATCTCGTCCACGCCCATGGTGAGACCTTCCTCGTCGCACCAGCGCTGGAAGAGGCGGCGGCCCTCCGCGTCCTCGTCCGTCAGGGTCTGGCGGTTGTTGCCGCCGGCCACGCCGGGGCCGATCTTCGCCATCTCCATGAGCGAATCCCAGAGACGATCCGGGTTGATCCTGAGGTTCTCGCCGGGCGCGGGCATCGGATTCCCCCTTTGTCTTGACCATCCGGTAAAATCGACGCTAGCCATAATCCCGGGGCGGTCAAGCCCCGCGCCGGGGCCGCCGCATGAACGCGCCGAGAACCAGAATCCAGGCCGAGAACCGGGCGCGAATCGCGGCCGCGGCGCTCGACGTGTTCAGCGCCGAAGGCTTCCGCGGGGCGACGGTGGACGCGATCGCGGAGCGGGCGGGGATGTCCAAGCCCAACCTCCTCTACTATTTCCCGACGAAGGACGCGATCTATCGCGAGGTGCTGGAGCGGCTGCTGGACGACTGGCTCGCGCCGCTCCGCGCGCTCGACGAGGCGGGGGACCCGGTGCAGGAGATCGCCGCCTATCTCGACCGCAAGATCGAGATGGCGCGGGATTTTCCGGCCGAATCCCGCCTCTTCGCCAACGAGATGCTGCGCGGCGCGCCGAACATGATCGACGTGCTGGAGGGCGACCTCCGCGCGCTGGTGCGGGAGAAGGCGAAGGTGATCCGCGCCTGGTCCGCCGCCGGGAAGATCGCGAAGGTGGACCCCTATCATCTCATCTTCGCGATCTGGGCGACGACGCAGCACTACGCCGATTACGACGTGCAGGTGCGCGCCGTGCTCGGCGATGACGGGGAGGGGCGGTTCCATGACGGCGCGGCCTTCCTGCGCCGGCTCTTCCTCGACGGGCTCAGGCCGCGCTGACTTTACCTCGCGGGTAATTGGCGCGCGGTGTGGGGCCCGATAGCCGGGGCGCGGATCGACCATCGAGGGGACTCCATGACGCCGCTTCGCCTCTTCCTCGGCCTCCTCTTCGCTGCCCTTGCGGTCTACACCGCGCCGGTGGCGCTGGCCTACGGTGTGAACATCCTGCCACTCTTCTTCGGAGAGATCTTCGCGATGACCTGGCAGGGGCAGTTCAACTTCGACTTCTTCGTGAGGCTGCTCCTCTCCGGGTTCTGGACGGCATGGCGGAACGAGTTCTCCCCTGCGGGCCTCGCGCTCGCCGTGCTGGCCGTGTTCGGAGGGATCAGCTTCCTCGCCGCCTATCTCCTGATCCTCGCCATCCGGCTCGACGATGATGCGGCGGTGATCATCCTCGGCCCGCGACGGGCGGCGGCGCTGCGCTCGGGCGCCTGAGGTCAGCGGGTGAGGAGGCGCGGTGCGGGGCCGAGGGGGACGGGGCCGATCCGCGCGCGGCCGTCCTCGAAGACGAGGGTGACGTCGAGCCGGTCCTCCGCGCCGGAGAGCCGGGCGACGAAGCCGAGCCCGGCCTTCAGCGTCTCCGCGAAGGCGGGGGCGAGCACGCCGGCGGCGACCCCGGCGTCGAGCATCTCGCGCCAGTTCTCCGCGCTCACGTCGAACTCGCCTTCCGCATAGCCCGCTTGATCCGCCTTCATGGCGCCGGTGACGGAGAGGCGGAGCGCGCCCCATTCGGCCCGCGCCTCCCGCAGCGAGAGCTGCGCGAGTTGAGGCGGGCCGGCGTCGATCGCGAAGCGGTCGAGCGGGCGATCGAGCGCGGCGCGCCCCTCGAAGGCGGCGGTCTCCATCGCCGGGGGGAGCGCGCCCGCGGGATCGAGGATCTCCCGCATGTAGTCGGGCAGGCGGAGCCGGAGCGCGTCCGCGCGGAATTCATAGGCGTTGTCCGGCCCGGCGTCCGGCGCGGCGCGGAGATGCACGGTGAGGCGCTCCACCCCCGCCGTCCAGCCGGCCTCCGCCGCCAGCGCCGCCCGCTCGATGTCGAACGAGGCGCGTTCGAGCGGCAGGGCGCTCGCCGTTCTCGCCTTGAGGCTGGCGCGCATCGA
>JAUHWJ010000574.1 GCA_030424705.1 Alphaproteobacteria bacterium
ACTGGCCGGGCAACAACCGGATCGACGGGCTGAAGAACATCCTCGCCAACCCCGCAATCGGCCTCATCGCGATCATCCCGAACGTGAAGGAGACGCTGCGGATCAACGGCCGCGCGACGATCCACGCGGACGAGGCGCTCCGCAAGCGGTTCGAGACGCGGGGGAAGCTGCCGATCACTGTCACCCGCATCCGGGTCGAGGAGGTGTTCATGCACTGCCCGAAGGCCTTCATGCGCGCGCATCTCTGGGAGCCGGAGACCTGGCCGGAGCGGTCCAGCCTGCCGACGATGGGCGAAATCCTGAAGGCGCATTGCGGGGACGAGGGGCCTGCGGAGAGCCCGGAGGCGCAGGAGGCGCGGTCCCGGGCGCAGCTCTACTGACCGCCCGACGCGCCGGCCGGCGGCGATGTTTCAAGACGATCACGACTTTTGCCGAGCGAAAACAATGGTCCGAGGCTGATTTCCATGGAAATCGGCCGCGGCGGCGTCCCCCTACCCCTCCCGCACCACCCTCATGGTCAGGTTGAGCCGCCCGCCCTTATCCAGCAGCGGCGAGACGCCGAAACGGATGCGGTCCACCCCGTGCCAGATGAGGCGGGAGGGGCCGCCCATCACCAGCACGTCGCCGGAGAGAAGTTCGAAGCTCCGCGTGCGCTCGCTCCGCTCCAGCCCGCCAAAGCGGAAGCGCGCCGGGTCCCCCAGCGAGACGGAGACGACGGGCGCGTCAAAGGCGTTCTCGTCCCGGTCCTGATGCAGCCCCATCCGCGCGCCCTCCCCGTAATGGTTGAGGAGGAGGCAATCGGGCGGCTCCTTCCAGCCGGAGACCGCGCGCCAGATCGCGAGCGCCGCCTCCGGGATCGGCGGCCAGAGCGCGTCCGAAGGCTGGCGCGGCTCATAGCGGTAGCCCTTCGCGTCGGACACCCAGCCGAGCCGCCCCGCCGAGGTCATCGCGACCGACATCCGCCGCCCGCCCCTCGTCTCCATCCGCCGCGGCGGCGCCGCCCGCGCCACCTCGCGGAGCGCGGAAAGGAGCCCGGCCTGCGCCGCGGCGTCGAGATGGCCGTGATGGAGGACGAGCCCTTCGGGAAGCATGGCGGAACCTTGCCCGCCGTTAACGCTTCGCTCAATCCCCTCGCGCCAGATGGAGGCGCCGCGCCTTGCGGTCGAAAGAGTGGAAGCGCCGCCTTGCGAGGCAAAAAAGTCACAACTATATAGCCGGCGACGCGCGGGTACGGCCCGGGCGCCGATCATCCAAGGGATAGGCCGCGGGGGCCGTCAGGACCCGAAGGCCGCACATCGCCGAGAAGGAACGCCACACATGTCCAAAGTCATCGGAATCGACCTCGGGACCACGAACTCCTGCGTCTCCATCATGGACGGGACGACGCCGAAGGTCGTCGAGAACGCCGAAGGCGCGCGCACCACGCCCTCCATCGTCGCCTTCACCGAGAGCGGCGAGCGGCTCGTCGGCCAGGCCGCGAAGCGCCAGGCCGTGACCAACCCGGAAAACACCCTCTTCGCCGTCAAGCGCCTCATCGGCCGCCGCTATGACGATCCGGCGGTGGAGAAGGACAAGAAGATGGTCCCCTACGCCATCGCCAAGGGCGCGAACGGCGACGCCTGGGTGGAAAGCCGGGGCGAGAAGTATTCCCCCTCCCAGATCAGCGCCTTCATCCTCCAGAAGATGAAGGAGACGGCGGAAAGCTATCTCGGCGAGAAGGTGACGCAGGCCGTCATCACCGTCCCCGCCTATTTCAACGACGCGCAGCGGCAGGCGACGAAGGACGCGGGCAAGATCGCGGGCCTCGACGTGCTCCGCATCATCAACGAGCCGACCGCGGCCGCCCTCGCCTACGGGCTCGAAAAGTCGGGCGACAAGACCATAGCGGTCTATGACCTCGGCGGCGGCACCTTCGACATCTCCGTGCTGGAGATCGGCGACGGGCTCTTCCAGGTGCAGTCCACCAACGGCGACACATTCCTCGGCGGCGAGGATTTCGACCTCCGGCTGGTCGACTACCTCGCGGACGAGTTCAAGAAGGACAATTCGATCGATCTCCGGAAGGACAAGCTCGCGCTTCAGCGCCTCAAGGAGGCCGCCGAGAAGGCGAAGATCGAGCTCTCCTCCTCGACGCAGACCGAGATCAACCTGCCCTACATCACCGCGGACGCGACCGGGCCGAAGCACCTCACGCTGAAGCTCACCCGCGCCAAGCTCGAAAGCCTGGTGGACGACCTGATCCAGCGGACCCTCGAGCCCTGCA
>JAUHWJ010000575.1 GCA_030424705.1 Alphaproteobacteria bacterium
GGCGACGACGCCGTCATGGCCGCCGGTCCGGTAGACGGCGAGCCCGGCTTCGAGATTGGCGCCGGTCGGATTCGCATCGACCTCCGCGAAAACGGCGCGGCCAAGGCCCGCCGCCTCCATGATCTCGAGCGCGCGCGCCGTGACGGGGAGCGCGGCGAGGCCGCGATCCGTCACGAGCAGGGGGCGGCGGATGCCGGCTGCGGCGCAGGCCTCGCCGAGTTCGGCGATGCGGCCGGCGCCGAAGCGGATTGCGGTGGGATAGGAGAAATTGGCGCGGGGGCTGGTCATTGGGGCTTCTTCAGATGGAAGGATTTCGGGCGGGTGAGGGCGTGATAGCCGAGGACGGAGAGCGCGGCGCCGCGCCCCGTATCCTTGCAGCCGGTCCAGCAGAGCGCCGGGTCGAGATAGTCGCAGCGGTTCATGAAGACGGTGCCCGTCTCGATCCGCGCGCCGAGCCGCTCGGCGCGGTCGATGTCTCTCGTCCAGAGCGAGGCCGTGAGGCCATAGGCGCTGTCGTTCATAAGTCGAAGCGCCTCCTCGTCGGTCTCGACCTTCATGATGCCGACGACGGGGCCGAAATTCTCCTCCCGCATCAGGTCCATGGAATGGTCGACGCCGGTGAGGATCTGCGGGCCGAGATAAGCGCCGCCCTGGCCGGGGAAGCGCGCAGGGTCCACGAGCGCCTTCGCGCCCGCCGCCACGGCGGCTTCGGTCTGCGCGCGGACGAGATCGGCGAAGCGGGTCTGCGCCATCGGGCCGAGCGTGGTCTCCGGGTCGAGCGGGTCTCCGAGCCGGTAGCCCTCGACGATGCTCACCGCCTTCTCGACGAAGCGGTCGAAGAGAGGCGCGGCGACATAGATGCGCTCGATCCCGCAGCAGCATTGCCCGGAATTGAACATCGCCCCGTCGATCAGCGTCTCCGCCGCGGCGTCGAGGTCCGCGTCCTCCATCACGTAGCCCGGGTCCTTGCCGCCCAGCTCCAGCCCGAGGGCGGTGAACGTCCCCGCCGCGGCGCGCTCGATGGCGCGCCCTCCGGAGACGGAGCCGGTGAAGTTCACGAAGCCGAACGCGCGGGCGGCGATGAGCTCCGCCGTTCCCTTATGGGTGAGGTGGACCGCCTGGAACACATCCGCCGGCACGCCCGCCTCATGGAAGGCCCGCGCCATCCGCTCGCCCGCAAGGATGGTCTGCGCCGCGTGCTTCAGGAGCACGGCGTTCCCGGCGATGAGCGCGGGGGCGACGGTGTTGATCGCGGTGAGGTAGGGATAGTTCCAGGGCGCGATGACGAGGACGAGGCCGTGCGGCTCCCGCCTGATGTACCGGCGGAACTTCGCGTCGTCCGCGATCTCTACGGGGGCGAGCGCGCACTCCGCCACGGAGGCCATGTAGCCCGCCCGCTCCTTCACCCCGCCCATCTCCCCGCCATAGCGTACGGGGCGGCCCATCATGCGCGCAAGCTCGGGAACGGCGTCCTCCATCGCCGCGAGCCGGGCCACCCCGGCCTCGGCCACCGCGATGCGCTCGGAAAGCGGGCGCGCGGCCCATGCCGATTGCGCCGCGCGGGCGCGCTCTACCGCCGCGCCGGCCTCGGCGGCGGTGAAGGCCGCACGCTCGGCGACGAGCGATCCGTCGATCGGCGATATGCAGCGGATCATCTCCGACATTCCCGATTCCATCTCATTCCGGATCGCCGGAGAGGCTTGAGACCCGGATCGACCAGCCCCCGTCCGTCTCCCGCTCGATCACGCTCAGATTCGTACCGCGATGCGTCTTCTCCATGCCGCTCTCGTCGTCGTGCTCCGCCTCATATCGCAGGACGAACCAGCCGAGATCGCCCGCGGCGTCGATTTCAAGGAGGGTCATCCGCTTGTTCCGCTCCTCCGCGACCATGCCGACATGCGCCTCCCGAATCGCCTCGCGCCCGACGAGCGGCGGGCCGTAGGAGGAGTGGATAACGCCGTCGGGACGATAGATAGCGGCGCAACCCGCCGCGTTCTTCGCATTGAAGCCGTCGCAATACGACTGGATCATGGCTTCGACCGTCGCCCTGGCTGACGCTTGCATCTCACGCCCTCTCGAAGCCGCGGCTGCGTTCATAGTCGGTGACGCGCGAGTCGAAGTCGGCCTGTTCCCAACGCGCGGCGTGCACATAGTGATCGACCACCGCGTCGCCGAGCGCCGCGCGGAGCATGGCGGAGCCTGCGAAGGCTTCCGTCGCCTCCCGCAAGGTCTTCGGGATTTCGGGCGCGTCCTT
>JAUHWJ010000019.1 GCA_030424705.1 Alphaproteobacteria bacterium
GCACGCGCCCGTCCCGGTCGATCAGCGCGACGGCCGAGACGAGCACGATCTTCAAGAGCGGTAATCCGCGTTGATGTCGATGTAGCGATGGGTGAGGTCGCAGGTCCAGACGAGCGCCTCCCCCGATCCTAGGCCGAGATCGACGCCGATCTCGATCCGGTCCCGCTTCATCGCCGCCGCGCCTTCCTCCTCGCGATAGCCGGGCGCGCGCCAGCCTTTCTCCGCCACAAGGATGTCGCCGAAGCGGATGGTCAGCAGGTCCCGCTCCGCCGGCTGGCCGGACTTGCCAACTGCCATGACGATCCGGCCCCAGTTCGGGTCCTCCCCCGCGATGGCGGTCTTGACCAGCGGCGAATTGGCGATGGCGCGGGCGACCACGGCGGCGGAGGCCTCCGATTTCGCGCCCGTGACCTTCACGGAGACGAATTTGGTGATCCCCTCGCCGTCCTCCACGATCTGGACTGCAAGATCGGTCAGCGCTGCGTTCAGCGCAGCCTCGAAGGCCGCGGCGCGCGGGTCGCGCCGCGTCAGGATCGGCTCGCCCCCTGCCTTGCCGGTGGCTGCGACGATCAGCGTATCCGAGGTGGAGGTGTCCCCGTCCACCGTCGCGCAGTTGAAGCTCGTCTTCGTCGCGGCGGAGACCATGGAGCGAAGCAGCGGTTGCGCCACCGGCGCATCGGTGAAGACGAAGGCGAGCATCGTCGCCATGTCGGGCGCGATCATGCCGGAGCCCTTGGCGAAGCCGGCGATGGCGCAGGGAAGGCCGCCGAGGTCGAACCGGGCGCCATAGCCCTTCGGGAAGGTGTCCGTCGTCATGATCGCCTCGGCCGCGCCGCGCCCCGCGGATGGGGAAAGCGCGGCGGCGAGGTCACCGAGCTTTGCGGCGATCTTCTCCGCCGGCAGCGGCTCCCCGATCACCCCCGTCGAGGCGATGAAGACGCCCTCCGGCGCCCCGCCGAGCGCCTTCGCCGCGGTCGCCGCCGTCGCCTCGACGCCCTTCATCCCGGCCTCGCCGGTGAAGGCGTTGGCGTTGCCAGAATTTACGACGATGGCGAGCGGTCCCTTCGGCGCGCCCTCGTCCATCGCCGCAAGCCGGGCGCGGCACCAGTCCACCGGCGCAGAGCGGGTGGCGGAGCGGGTGAGAACGCCCGCGATTGCAGAGCCTTCCGCGATCTCGGCCAGCATCACGTCCGTCCGCCCGGCATAGCGCACCCCGGCGGCGCCGGATGCGTAGCGCACGCCGGCGATCTCGGGCAGGTCGGGGAAGGGCCGCGCGAAGAGGGAGACCGGGCCCTTCGCCTTGGCCTTCGGCGGCGCGAGGGCCGCGATCTCCGCCTCCGTCTCCGCCAGCCGTGCGCGCAGCTTCTCCGCCTTCTCCCCGAGTTTCAGCAACCGCTTTTCCGGGTTCTTCCTCGTCTTGCCTTCGCCCATCCCGGCCTACTCCACCGCGATCTCGTCATTGCGAAGCTGGTCGAGCCCCGGCTGACCCTCGGCTTTCGAGACGTCCCCGGCCTCGCGCAGCGCCTCGACCACGGCGTCCGTGATCTCCCGGCTCATCTCGCCGATCAGCTCCTCGCGCACCTCGTCGAGCGTCGGCGCCGGCCGCTCCCGCGTCTCTTCGAGCTTGATGACATGCCAGCCGAACTGGGTCTGCACCGGGTCGGAGACCTGCCCGGGCTCCAGCGCGAAGGCCGCCGCCTGGAATTCAGGGACCATCTGGCCCTCCTCGAACCAGCCGAGATCGCCGCCGACTGGGGCGGAGGGGCCCTTGGAGCGGGTCTTGGCCAGCTCCGCGAAATCCGCGCCCTCGGCCTTGGCGAGCGCCGCGATCTCCGCCGCCTCGGCCTCGTCGGGGACGAGGATGTGGCGCGCCTTGTACTGCGTCGGCTTCGGCGCGTTCAGGTAGCGAGCGACATATTCCGCCTCGACCGTCTCCGGCGTGATCCGCTCGTTCAGCCGCTCCCGCACATAGAGCTCGGCGAGGAAGCTCGTGCGCTGGAATTCGAGGCCACGGAGCACCGCAGGCTCCTCCGCCAACCCGGTGCGCTCCGCCGCCTGGCGGAGGAGAATCTGCCGCGTCAGCTGCTCGATCAAACCGTCAAACAGCACCGTGTCGGGGATCGCCTGGTATTGCGGCGGCAGCTCCATGCGGAGCGCGACGATATCGCGGAGCGTGATCTCCTCCCCGTTCACAGTCGCGAGAACGAGCGAGGGATCGACCTTCGGCTCCTCCTGCGCGACGAGCGGCGCATGAGGCGCGAGGAGCGCCAGCGCGGCGATGAGGGACGGGGAAAACAGGCGCATCGGCGGCCTCCATGGGGCTGCGAGAGAAGCGGCCGCGCCGGGGCCGCGCCCCTTCGGCGAAGCCCGGCCCGGGCGCGCGGCGTTGACAGGCCCGGAGGCGGCGCATACATGTCCGACCGGCCCACGGGCCCGAACGGCGCGCGCCGCCTTCATCTACGATGTCGGGCCGTGGCGGACAAGCGCCCCCGACCCCATCCCGTGAAAACCGCGCGGCCCGAGGGCGCCCCTGAGCCTCACGGGCGCCCTCGGCGCCGCAAAGAAGGACGCGCGATGCTCGGTCTCGGCGGATTGGCGAAGAAGGTGTTCGGCACGACCAATGACAGGGTCGTGAAGGGGGCGGCGAAGCAGGTTCAGGCGATCAATGCGCTCGAACCCGAATACTCCGCGCTTTCCGACGAGGCGCTGGCGGGCAAGACGGCGGAGTTCCGCGCCCGGCTCGCGAAGGGGGAGACGCTGGACCAGCTACTGCCTGAGGCCTTCGCAACCGTTCGCGAGGCCTCGAAGCGCACGATCGGCCTGCGGCCTTTCGACGTGCAGCTGATCGGCGGCATGATGCTGCATCAGGGCAAGATCTCCGAGATGAAGACGGGCGAGGGCAAGACCCTCGTCGCCACGATGCCCGCCTATCTCAACGCGCTCGAGGGCAAGGGCGTCCACATCGTAACGGTAAACGATTATCTTGCCCGCCGCGACGCGGACTGGATGGGCCGGATCTACCGCTTCCTCGGCATGACCGTCGGCGTCATCGTCCCGAACATGGACGACCGGAGCCGCAAGGCGGCCTATGCCTGCGACATCACCCACGCGACGAACAACGAGCTCGGCTTCGACTATCTGCGCGACAACATGAAATACGGGCTCGACCAGATGGCGCAGCGCGGCCACCGCTTCGCCATCGTGGACGAGGTCGACTCGATCCTGATCGACGAGGCGCGCACGCCACTTATCATCTCCGGTCCGACGGAGGACATGTCGGACCTCTACATCGCGATCGACAAGTTCCTGCCGGAGCTTGAGGCGGGCGATTTCGAGATCGACGAGAAGCAGCGCACCGCGATCCTGACGGAAGAGGGGACGGAGCGGGTCGAGCAACTGCTCAAGAATGCCGGGCACCTCCCGGAGGGAACGACGCTCTACGACCCCGAGAACGTCACCTATGTGCACCACGTCAACCAGGCGCTCCGGGCGCACAAGCTCTACCAGAAGGACAAGGACTACATCGTCCGCAACGGCAAGGTCGTCATCATCGACGAGTTCACCGGGCGCATGATGGAGGGCCGCCGCTGGGGCGACGGGCTGCACCAGGCGGTCGAGGCGAAGGAAGGCCAGCCGATCCAGCCGGAGAACGTGACCCTCGCCTCCGTCACCTTCCAGAACTACTTCCGCCTCTACGACAAGCTCGCGGGCATGACCGGCACCGCGATGACCGAGGCGGAGGAATTTCGCGCCATCTACGGCCTCGAAGTCGTGGAGATTCCCACCAACGTTCCCGTCGCGCGGAAGGACGATGACGACCAGGTGTTCCGCACAGCCCAGGAAAAATACGTCGCCATCATCCAGGCCATCGCGGACGCGCACCACCGCGGCCAGCCTGTGCTCGTCGGCACGACTTCCATCGAGAAGTCGGAGATGCTCTCCGGCATGCTGAAGAACGGGAACGTCCTGCGCGACGCGGCGTCGAAGCTGCGGGACTTCGCGGCAAAACTGAACCCGAAGAAGGAGACCGCCGAGGTCACGCGCCTCACCGCTGAGGCGGAGCGGATCGAGGCGCTGGCGGCGCGCCCCGAGGGCATTCCCCATCAGGTGCTGAACGCCCGCTTCCATGAGCAGGAGGCGCAGATCATCGCGCAGGCCGGCGCGCCGGGCGCAGTAACCATCGCGACAAACATGGCCGGCCGCGGCACCGACATCCAGCTCGGCGGCAATCCGGAAGGGCGCATCCTCAACGCGCTGATCGAGGCGCACAAGCCGGAGATCGAGCGCCAGGTGAACGCCGCCGCCGAACAGATCACCGCTGCGCAGCCTCCGATCGAAGACCCCCAGCAGAACGCCGCGCGCGCCCAGGTCATCCGCCAGATGGTCGCGCAGCAGATCGTCTCCTCCGCCGTCAAGGTGCTGAAGGCCGAGGCGGACGAGGGCAAGCACGAGGATGTCGTCGGCCCGATCAAGGCCGAGGTCGCGGCGGCGAAGGATGCGTCGAAGGCCGCCGGCGGGCTCTGGGTGATCGCCACCGAGCGGCATGAAAGCCGGCGCATCGACAACCAGCTCCGCGGCCGCTCCGGCCGGCAGGGCGACCCGGGCCGCTCCACCTTCTACCTCTCCCTCGAAGACGACCTGATGCGGATCTTCGGCTCCGAGCGGATGGACGGGATGCTCCAGCGGCTCGGCCTCAAGGAAGGCGAGGCCATCGTCCATTCCTGGGTCAACAAGGCCATCGAGAAAAGCCAGGGCAAGGTGGAGGCGCGGAACTTCGACATCCGCAAGAACCTGCTGAAATTCGACGACGTGATGAACGACCAGCGCAAGGCGATCTTCGGCCAGCGCCGCGAGGTCATGGAGGCGAAGGACGTAGCCGAGACGGTGGAGGAGATGCGCGTCTCACTCATCGAGGAACTCGTGACGCGCCACATCCCGCCCCGCGCCTATGCCGAGCAATGGGATGTCGAGGGCCTCGCCGCGGCGGTGAAGGAGCAGTTCGCGCTCGATCTTCCGGTGGCCGCATGGGCCGCCGAGGAGGGCGTGGACGACGAGGCGATCCGCGACCGGCTGGAGGCGGCGACGGCCGAGCAGGCCGCGCGGCGCGTCGCGAAACACGGAGCCGAGCGAATGCGCGCGGCGGAGAAGGGCGTGCTCCTCGAATGCATCGACGCCGGGTGGCGCGAGCACCTGACCACGCTGGACCATCTCCGCTCGGTGATCGGGCTCCGCGGTTATGCTCAGCGCGACCCGCTGAACGAGTTCAAGTCCGAAGCCTTCGAGCTCTTTGACCGGTTGATGACGCGCTTCCGCGTGGACGTGACCCGGCGCCTCAGCCATGAGGACTTCCCGGCCGAGCGGCCTGCGCAGCCTCAGATCCCGCCCGAGCTTCTCGCCGCGATGCAGGGCGGCGCGCAGCCTGCGCCCGCGGCGCCCCGGCCTGCCGCTACCCCGGAAGCCGGCGCGCCCGAGCCGGTTCGGGAGGCCGCCGCCGCCGTCGCACTTGATCCGGCGCGGCCCGAGACCTGGGGAAAGGTTGGCCGGAACGATACTTGTCCCTGCGGCAGCGGGAAGAAATACAAGCATTGCCACGGTCGTCTGGCCTGAATCGGCGCCGGAATCGTCACAGAGCTGTCTTCGCGACGTCGAGTCTGCGCAACCCGCAGTTGCCTTGTGTGCACTCCTGCACCATTTTCCTAAAAGTGGGCGGGGACAGAGAGGTGACGACGATGCGCGCTTCCATCCTGTTGTGTCGCGGCGGTGCGGACGCTAGCTCCGCGTCGGCTTTCGCTTATGCGCAGGCGCGGGCCGCACGCCAGACGCGCGCCGCGGCGGAGCGGATCGCCGCACGGGTGGAGGCGGCCTATGCTGAGGCTTGTCGCGCGTTTCTCCTGCATTCGGAGCGCGACGGCGCGCATCCCGCGCTTCGCCTGACGCTCGAACCCGAGACGCTCTCCCCGCGCTTCGAGCTTGTCGCCTCTGCAGGGCGCAATCCGCGCGGCACGCCGCGGGCGCTCCGCGCGCTCCGCGTCCGCGCCTTCCTCGAAGCTCGCGCGGGGCGGCAGGAAGCGCGGGCCTGAGCCGGGGGCTCAGCCCTTCAGCGCGTCCCAGACCCGCCACGGGGTGAACGGCCCCTCGATCGTGCGCCCCCCCGCGCGTAGGAGCGCGTCATGCGCCGCCAACGTCGCGGCGGGGATCCCCGCCACCGTGCCCGACTCGCCCCCACCCTTCACGCCATAGCGATTGGTCAGGCACGGAATCTCGATGAACCGCGGCTCCAGCGCAGGCAGGTCGTCCGCCCGCGGGATTGCGTAATCCATGAAGCTCGCCGTCAGCGGCTGGCCCGTCTCCGGATCATAGACGGCCCCTTCCAGCAGCGCCTGCCCGACGCCCTGAGCCACCCCGCCCTGCGCCTGCCCGCCGGCGAGGAGCGGGTTGATGATGACGCCGAAATCATCGGCCATCGTGTACCGGACGAGAGTGAGACGACCAGTTTCCAGGTCGATCTCGACTTCCGCCGCATGGCAGCCGTTGGGGAAGGAGGGTTCCCTGTCCCCCACCACGCCCATGGCGGAGACGCCGCCTTTCTTCTTCACGACGGAAAGGAGCGATGCGCGCCGGTCCGTCCCCGCGATGGCGAATGCGCCCTCCTCGGGCAGGAACTCGACATCGGCAGGCGAGACTTCAAGCTCCTCCGCCGCGTCGGGGAGCGTCAGACGGATGATCTCTTCCGCCGCGTTGCGCAGTACGCGGGTCGCCATGATCGTGGAGCGCGAGCCGCCCGTGCCGCCCCCGAGCGGCAGCGCGTCGCTGTCCCCAGGCGCGAGGGTGATGGAGCCGATGTTGAGGCCGAGCGCGTCGACGAGGACCTGCCCCCACGTTGTCTCATGCCCCTGCCCGGTCGACTGAGTGCCGATTTTCACCAGGACGCCGCCATCCGCGCCGATGGAGACCTCGGCGTTCTCGTCCGGCCCGCCGCCCGTCCGCTCCATGTAGTAGATCGCGGCGCGGCCGCGCACGGCCCCGCGGGCGGCGGCTTCAGCCGCCCGAGCATCGAACCCGTCCCACTCCGCCGCTTCGAGCGCGACGTCGATCAGCCGCGCGGGATCGAGCGAGTCGAAGACGAGCCCGCCCGGCGCCTTGTGCGGCATATCCTCCGGCCGCAGCAGGTTGAGCCGCCTCAGCGCGACCGGATCCACCCCGAGCTCCCGCGCGGCCTTCTCCATCAGCCGCTCGGTGCAGTGGATCACCTCGGGCCGCCCCGCGCCGCGATAGGCGTCCGTCGGCGCCGTGTTGGTGAGCGCGCCGCGGACGCGGACATGAATCGCCGGGGTGCGATAGACGCCCCCCGTCAGCCCGCCGGAGAAGATCGTGTGGATCGCCGGCCCCATCGTCGAGTGATAGGCGCCGAGATTGGAGACGCTTTCGGAGCGGATCGCAAGGAGCCGCCCCTCCGCATCGAAGGCCCCCTCGATCAAGGTGTCGAGGTCCCGCGCCTGCGCGTCCGAGAGAAAGCTTTCGGAACGGTCCCCGATCCACTTAACCGGGCGCCCCGTATCCTGCGCCGCGAGCGCGGCGAGCCCGTATTCCGGGTGCTGCATGATCTTCATGCCGAATCCGCCGCCGATATCCGGCGCATGGATGCGGAGCCGCGCCGGCTCCACCTTCAGCGAGCGGGCGATGCCGTTCCGCATAGAATGCGCGCCCTGGCTTCCGACCCAGCCTTCCCACCGCCCCGTTCCGGCGTCGAACCGGATCACGAGCCCGCGCGTCTCCATCGAGGTGACGACGAGCCGCTGGTTCACCACATGCTCACGCACGATATGCGCGGCGGCGGCGAAACCCGCCTCCGTCGCCGCGGCGTTGCCCGCCTCCCAGGCATAGGCGAGATTGCCCGGCGCCGCCTCGTGAAGAATCGGCGCCCCCGGCTCCAGCGCGGCGCGGGCGGAGACGACGACGGGCAGTTCCTCATAGTCCACGGCGATCATCTCCGCAGCGTCGCGCGCGGCGGCGAGCGTCTCCCCGACGATGAAGGCGATCGGCTGGCCGACATGGCGAACCACGCCCTCCGCCAGATGCGGCTGACGCACCGGCGCGAAACCGGGCAAGGGCGCCGTGCTCTCGAGCGGCGCAAGCCGCTCCGAGACGTCTGCGGCGACATAGAGCGCCGCGACGCCCGGCGCCGCCCGCGCCGCCTCGACGCCGGAAAGGGCGATCCGCGCATGGGCGGCGGCGGCGCGCAACACATAGGCATGAAGCAGCCCTTCTGGCGCGTGGTCGTCGATGTAGCGCCCCGCTCCGGTCAGGAACCGCACATCCTCGCGCCTGCGGACCGGCTGACCCACGCCGAACTTCATCGCGCTGAATTTCATGGCGACCCCCTCATGCCTGCCTCTTCGCGGCGCAACTTAACGCCCCGCGCGGCGGGCGCCAGAGCGGGCGGCGCATTGCCGGCTTGCATTGCACGGCCCTCGGCGGGAAAGATCGCGCTCTGCCGTCGGGCGCGCGGCGGGCGTTCAGGTGAGGAGAGGCGGAGTTGTTTCAGGACGACCGGGTCATGTCGATCCTGACCGGCCTCGTCATCGTCGTGGCGATGGCGACGCTGGCGCAGCGCTCGGACGACCTGATCGACTTCTTCCTCCGGGAGCGCGCGGCGATGATCGCCCCGGCGGATGATACCGTGGTCGCGGCGGCGGGGGATGCGATCCTGATCGACGTTCTCGCGAACGACCTGAACGTGATCGAGGCGGACCGGGCGAACCTCCGCATCGTCGCCTCCCCGTCCTGCGGCGCGGCGGAAGTCGCCGAGGCGGGCATCCTCTATGTCGCGAACGATCTTTGCATCGGGGAGCAGGTCTTCTCCTATTGCGCGGCGCGGGGCGATTCCTGCCCCGTCGCCTTCGTTAGGGTCGCGGTGCAGGGCCCGGGCGCGGCGCGCGCGCCTTCCGCCGCCGCCTCCGGGGGAGGCGGGGAGACCGCGCTGCTCGCCCGGCCCGTCATCTCCGGGGATTCGGTCGCGCCAAAGGGAGAACCAGACGGGAGGATGCCGGAGGCCGGGCCCGGACCCGCCCCGGGCGTCTCGCCCTCGCCACCCCGCCAAGCCGGCCCCGAGATCGCCGCCCCGCCCCGCCGACCAGCGGATGCGCAGCGCCTCGCCGCCCCGGCTCAGCGCGCCGCGCCCGCAGAGCCGCCCCGCGCCGCCCGCCCCGCCGCCGACGTGCTCGATACGGCTGATGAGAGCCCCGCCTGCCCGCCGGCCATCACCCGTTCCGCCCCGGCGCCGGAAGGGACGAGCCGCGTGCATGTCATGGCCCCCTGCGCGGCTGGCGCAGTCGCGGCGCTGGATCATCGGGGCGTCGCCTTCCCCTTGCCGCTCGATGCAAAGGGAGAGGGCTGGATCGACCTGCCAGTTCTCGACGCGTCAGAGGACGCGACGCTGCGCCTTCCGGGGGGTGAGGCGTTTCCCGTCCCGCTCGCTTTCGACGCGGCTGAGCTTTCGCGCATCGTCCGCGTCGCGGTCGCCTCCCCCGCCATCGCGCGATTCGATCTTCATGCCTTCGAATACGCCGCGGAGCCCGGCGCGCCCGGCCATGTCCGCTCCGGCGGCGCGCCGGGCGGCGGCGCCGGGCGGGTGGAAAGCTTCGTCGCACCGCCGGGTCGCACGGCTGCTTCGGGGGTGCGTCATGTGGAGGTCTATTCGCTCCGCATCGGCGCCGGCGGCAGGCGCGGCGTCGCGCGTCTCGCGCTCGATCCGGCGGCGGGGGCCTGCGGGGCAGGCGGCGCGCCGGAATATCTGGTCATACGCGCCGAGGGCGGTAAGGTTCGCGGCGTGGTCAGCGGCAGCCTCGCCGCCGCCTCCTGCGATGCGGCGGCCGGGCTGGCCGCACGGCTCGCCGCGGGAGCGGTGACGGAGTTGAGGATCGAGTGAGGCGCGCGCCGGGGGGCGTGAGCCGCAAGCGACAGGGGTGGGGCATGGGACTCTTTCGAACCGGGGCCGGTCTCCTGGGCGTGTGCCTGGCGACCGCCGCCGTAGCCGAGCCGGTGACGCTGACAGCCCGGGGGACCGGCTTCACGGTGACCGGCGAGCTGCTGGAATTCGACGGCGCCCGCTACGTGATCGCCTCTCCGATCGGGAGGCTCACGATCCCGGCGAGCGAGACGGATTGCGCCGGCGCCGCCTGCCCGCCCCCGCCGCCCGCGGGAGGCGCGGTGCGGATCGCCGGAGGCGGCGCGCTGGCCGCCCTCCTCGCCCCGGCTCTGGTCGAGGCGATGGCCTTCGCGGCGGGTGGAACGGCGGAGCGGATCCCCGAAGCGCCCGGCGGGGCGCAGCGCCTCCTCGCGCCGTTCGGCGGCGCAGAGGCGGCGGAATATCTGATCGATCCGTTCGGCGATCCGGCGGGCGCCTCCATCGCGCTCTTCTCCGAGACCGGCGAGGGGGCGCCACTGGCGCACGACGCGCTTGTCCTGCTTGTCTCACCGAACTCTCCCATCGCCTCGCTCAGCCTCGACGATGCGGGGCGAATTCTCTCGGGCGCTGCGTCCGATTGGTCGGATGTCGGCGGCCCACCGGGGCGGATCGCGCTCCATCTTCCCGAGAGCGGGCCGGAAGTGGAGGCGATGGCCAGCTTCCTGCCCCGCGGCGCGGCGCCGGCCCCTGGCGCGACGCGCCACGCCTCGCTCCGCGATCTCTCCGACGCCGTGGCGCGGGACCCCGCGGCGCTCGGCTTCGCCACCCTCGCCTTCGAGCGAAACGCCCGCGCCCTGCCGCTGGAGACGGAATGCGGCGTGCCGGCAGAGCCGGGCCGCTTTGCGGTGAAGGCGGGGGACTATCCCTTCGTCCGTCCCCTGTCGGCGAAGCCTGACGGCTCATTGTCGCCCGCGGCGCGCGCTTTCCTCGACTTCGCCGCTTCCGAGGCCGGCCAGGCCGAGATCGCCGCCCTTGGCGCGGTCGATGCGCGGCTGGAGTCGCTGGAGCTCAACGCGCAGGGCGCGCGGATCGCGAGCGGCTTCCTGAAAGCGCGGGCGCCGGCCGCGGCGACGCTCATGGCCGAATTCGCCGCCAGCGTCGTGGCGGCGGAGCGGCTCTCCACGACCATCCGGTTCGCCGAAGGGGACGCGTCCTTGCCCCCCGAATCGCGCGCCGTGCTCGCCGCGCTTGCCGATGCGGCGGCCGAAGGCGCCTTCGCCGGGCGGGAAATTCTGGTGATCGGCTTCGCCGACGACGCGGACGGCTTTGCGGGCGGGGTGGCTCTGTCGGTCCGGCGGGCGGAGGCGGCGGAGGCCGCGCTCCGCCGCGCGTTCTCCGCAGCCGGCGCAGCGCCGCCGACGCGGACGAGCGGCTACGGCCCGCTCGC
>JAUHWJ010000020.1 GCA_030424705.1 Alphaproteobacteria bacterium
TGTTCCCGCCCGACCGTCGAGAGAAGTTGCATCCCGACGCAGATGCCGAGGAAGGGCGCGCCGCCCCGGTGCGCCCGCTCTTCCAGCGCTTCGACCATGCCGGGAACCGCATCGAGGCCCGCGCGGCAATCGGCGAAGGCCCCGACGCCCGGCAGCACGATCCGGTCCGCCCGCCGCACCGCCTCCGGATCGGATGTGACGACGACCGGCGCGCCCGCGGCTTCCCGGCTCATCCGCTGGAAGGCCTTCTCCGCGGAATGGAGGTTGCCCGAGCCGTAATCTACGATTGCGACGGTCACAGGACGCCCTTTGTGGACGGGATCGCCTCCGCCTTCCGCGGGTCCGTCTCCAGCGCGTCGCGGAGCGCGCGGGCGGCGGCCTTGAAGCAGGTCTCCGCGATATGATGGGAATTGACGCCATAGAGCGTCTCGACATGCAGCGTCATGCCGGAATTCATCGCGAAGGCGGTGAAGAACTCGCGGACCAGTTCGGTGTCGAACGTCCCGATCTTGGGAGCGGTGAAGGCGACCTTCCATACGAGGAAGGGCCGGCCCGAAAGGTCCAGCGCCGCGCGCGTCAGGCATTCGTCCATGGGGAGATAGCAGTGGCCGTAGCGGCGGATGCCGCGCTTGTCCCCCATCGCTTCGGCAAGCGCCTTGCCGAGGAGAATTCCCGTGTCCTCGACCGTATGGTGATCGTCTATATGGAGATCGCCCGACGCCCGCACCTTCATGTCGATCAGCGCGTGCCGGGCGAGTTGGTCCAGCATGTGGTCGAAGAAGCCCACGCCGGTCCGGTTGTCGTATGCGCCTGTTCCGTCCAGGTCGATTTCAACCTCGATGGACGTCTCTGCTGTCTTGCGGCTCAGGCTGGCGCGGCGGCTCATCTCGCTCCCTCTCGGCTCAGTGCATATAGCGGCGCGCGGGGCGGAGCCGCAAGTTGCGGCGGAACGGAGCCCGGCCTATGTAGCGCCGACCGGGAGGAAAGCGGATGACAACCATCGTCGGCGTGAAGAAGGCGGGCGAGATCGTGATCGCCGGGGACGGGCAGGTCAGCCTCGGCAATACCGTCATAAAAGGGACGGCACGGAAGGTCCGCCGCATGTCCCCGGGCGGGCGGGACGTGATCGCGGGCTTTGCAGGTTCGACGGCGGACGCCTTCACCCTTTTCGAGCGGCTGGAGAAGAAGCTGGAGGCCGCGCCCGGCCAGCTCACCCGCGCCGCCGTTGAACTGGCGAAGGACTGGCGGACTGACAAGTATCTCCGCAATCTCGAAGCCATGCTGATCGTGACGGACGGGACGGACCTTCTCGTCATCACCGGCGCGGGCGACGTGCTGGAGCCCGAGGGCGGCGTCGCCGCCGTAGGCTCGGGCGGGAATTTTGCGCTCGCCGCAGCGCGGGCGCTGATCGATGGCGACCTCGGCGCGGAGGAGATCGCGCGGAAGGCGATGAAGATCGCGGCGGAGATCTGCGTCTACACGAACGAGGAGATCGTCCTCGAAAAGATCGCGTCGGCCTGATCGCGCGAGGGAGCCCCTATGACCGACCTGACCCCCCGTGAGATCGTCTCCGAACTTGACCGCTACATCATCGGCCAGAAGGAGGCGAAGCGCGCCGTCGCCGTGGCGCTCCGCTCTCGCTGGCGGCGGCGGCGGGTGGAGGGGCCGCTTTCGGCGGAGATCACGCCGAAGAACATCCTGATGATCGGGCCGACCGGTGTCGGCAAGACGGAGATCAGCCGGCGGCTGGCGAAGCTCGCCGGGGCGCCCTTCCTGAAGGTCGAGGCCACGAAATTCACCGAGGTCGGCTATGTCGGCCGCGACGTGGAGCAGATCGTGCGCGACCTCGTCGAGGCCGCCATCGTCATGAAGCGTGAAGAGCGGCGCGAGGGGGTGAAGGCCCGCGCGCATGAGCGGGCGGAGGAGCGCGTGCTGGACGCGCTGGTTGGCGAGCAGGCCTCCGACGGAACGCGTGCGACCTTCCGCAAGAAGCTGCGCGAGGGCGCGCTCGACGACAAGGAGATCGACGTCGCGGTGGCGGATACGTCCAACCCCCTCGGCATGCTCGACATTCCGGGCGGCGCCGGGCAGATGGGCATGGTCAATCTGGGGGATATCTTCGGAAAGGCCTTCTCCGGCCGGCAGAAGAAGCGGCGTCTGAAAGTGGCGGAGAGCTACGATCTCCTTCTTGCGGAGGAGGCGGACAAGCTGGTCGACCAGGAGGAGATCACGCGCGAGGCGATCCGCGCCGTGGAGGAGGACGGGATCGTCTTCATCGACGAGATCGACAAGGTTTGCGCCCGCTCCTCCGAAGGCGGCTTCCGCGGCGCGGATGTGAGCCGGGAAGGCGTGCAGCGTGACCTCCTCCCTCTCATCGAGGGCACGACCGTGACGACGAAGCACGGAGCGGTGAAGACCGACCACATCCTCTTCATTGCATCGGGCGCTTTCCACGTTGCCAAGCCATCCGACCTGCTCCCGGAATTGCAGGGTCGTCTGCCGATCCGGGTCGAGCTTCGGGCGCTGACCGAAGCAGATTTTGTCCGGATCCTCACCGAGCCGGACAATTCCCTCGTCCGGCAGTACCAGGCGCTCATGGCGGCGGAGGGCGTTACGCTCGACTTCGCGGAGAGCGGCGTCGCGGCCCTGGCGCGCATCGCGGCCGAGGTGAATGGCTCGGTCGAGAACATCGGCGCGCGGCGGCTCTACACGGTGATGGAGAGGGTGTTCGAGGAGATCAGCTTCGCCGCGCCGGACCGGTCGGGTGAGACGGTGCGCGTCGACGCGGAGTTCGTGGAGGCGCATGTGGGCGACCTCGCCCGCTCGGCGGACCTCTCGCGCTACGTGCTCTGACAGCGACCGCCATGCGCGCCATCCTGCTGGTCGCCCTTGCCGTCTTCGCTTTCGATCAGGCGACGAAGCATGTCGTCCTTTTCTCGCTCGGGCTTATGGACAAGGGCGTGATCGACATCGAGCCGCCTTTTCTCCGTTTTGTCATGGCGTGGAACCGGGGGGTGAATTTCGGTCTCGGCGCTTCGGGCTCGGACCTTGTGCGATGGGGGCTCGTCGCGCTGGCCGTGGTCATCTCTGTCGCGCTGCTTGTATGGGCGCGGGGCCGTGGCGGCTTCTGGTTCCGGCTCGGGGTCGGCCTCGTCGTTGGCGGCGCGATCGGCAACGCGCTGGACCGCGTGCGCTTCGGCGCAGTGGCGGATTTCCTTAACATGTCCTGCTGCGGGATCGACAATCCTTATGTCTTCAACGTCGCCGACATCGCGATCTTCGCCGGCGCGGGGCTTTTGATACTCATCGGCGGGGAGAAGCAACGCGCTTAAGCGGGCGCGCCGCATTGCGGCCCCCGCGCAGCGGCGATATGAATGCGTAACGCGATACGAGGAGCCGCCTGATGCGCCGCCCATCCTCTTCGACAATTCTTCGACGCGCCGCCGCGCTCGCCGCGGCGGTGCTTCTTGCCGGCTGCTCCATCAGTTCCGAGCGCGGCGGCTCGATCGGGGAGCAACTCGGCGTTACCGCAGGAGCGCCGGACGAGTTTCTTATCATCGCCCGCGCCCCGTTGGAGATGCCTCCAAGCTTCGACCTGCCGCGCCCGCAGCCCGGTGCGCCGAGCCGGCTCGAGCCCGACCCGTTCGTAGAGGCGGAATCCGCGCTCTTCGGGCGTCCCGTCAGCGCCGTACGCGCCGGGGCCGAGGCGCCAGCGGCCGGAGAAGCCGCTCTCCTTGCCGGAGCCGGTGCGACGGAGGACAACAGCGCCGTGCGTGCGGCGCTCGCCGAGCAGGCCGGGCCAACGGAGCGGCGCTTTGGCCTCACTTCCGTCTTCGGAGTGCCAATCCCTCAGAATCTCGGCGAGGAGGATGCGCTCCTCTTCAGCGCGGAGGAAATCGAACGCCTTCGCCAGCAAGGCGTTCCGACCCCCGCCGCGCCGCCAATCGTGGAAGAAAACGGGCGGCCGAGCGAAGATCTGATCGGCTCTGTCTACCGGCGGAACTGAGCCGCTCGTTCACGGGCTTGTGAAGGCGCCGCATCGTGGCAGCCATACCTCTATTCTGCGCTTGTCGGCGCAAAGAACGGAGACGCGCATGAAATCCATCGCCGCCGCCGCAGTGCTGCTCGCGCTCGCAGGGCCATCCTTGGCAGAACCTGCCGTTACGACCTTCACGCTTGAGAATGGCATGCAAGGCGTGGTGATACAGGATCATCGTGCGCCTGTAGTCACCCATATGGTCTGGTATCGGGTCGGCTCCGCCGACGAACCTCCCGGAAAATCCGGTATAGCGCATTTCCTCGAACACCTCATGTTCAAGGGGACGGACGAGATACCCGATGGGGCCTTCTCCAAGATCGTTGCGGAGAACGGCGGGCAGGACAATGCGTTCACGAGCTACGACTACACGGCCTATTTCCAGCGCATCGCGGTCGACCGGCTTGATATCGTGATGCGGATGGAGGCGGACCGGATGGTCGACCTTCGTCTTTCAGAGGCGGTCGTGACCCCGGAGCGCGCCGTCATCCTCGAAGAACGGAGCCAGCGGACAGACAATGACCCTGGGTCGCTCTTCCGGGAGCAGATGGACGCCGCGCTCTACATGAATCACCCCTATCGCATCCCCGTCATCGGATGGCGGCGGGAGATGGAGGGATTAACGCTGGAGGACGCGCTTGCCTTTTACGATCTACACTATGCGCCAGACAACGCGATCCTTGTCGTGGCCGGCGATGTAACGCCCGATGAAGTGGAACGCCTCGCCCGTATACATTACGGGCCGATCCCGGCCGCCGGCACCGCAGAACGCGAACGACCCGGCGAGCCGCCCCACCTTGCGCCGCGCCGGCTCGAGATGGCCGATGCGCGCGTGCGCCAGCCGTATGTCATGCGGCGCTATCTCGTTCCTTCCCGTCGCACAGGCGGCGACGAACAGGCGGCCGCGCTCGCGATGCTCGGCGAAGTGCTTGGCGGCGGCGGCGTGACCTCACGCCTCGCCAGGCAATTGCAGCTTCAGGACCGGATCGCGATCAATACCGGAGCCTTCTACTCGGGTTCCGGCTACGATTATGGCGAGTTCGGCGTCTACGGAGTTCCGGCCGAGGGGGCGTCGCTTGATGCTGTTGAAGCGGCGATTGATGAGGTGATGGCCCGCCTGGCAGCCGATGGCCCCACGGAGGCGGAACTGGAGCGCGCACGAAGCGTGATCCGCGCCTCGGAAATCTACGCTCAGGACAGCCAGAGCGGCCTCGCGAATCGATATGGCGTCGGCCTCGTCAATGGGCTGACGGTCGAGCGAATCGCAAATTGGACAGACGTGCTTCAGGCCGTGACAGCGGAGGACGTGAAGGCGGCCGCGAAGCTCCTTAGGCTTGAATATTCGGTGACGGGGCGACTCGTCCGCGCCGCGGAGGCGACGCAATGATCAGGTTCGTTCCCGCGTTCTGCCTGCTTCTCGCCGCGCCGGCCTTCGCTGCCGCCCCGATACAGCGCGTCGTCAGCCCCGGCGGGGTCGAGGCATGGCTGGTCGAGGAACGCGCCATTCCCATAATTTCGCTGGAGATCGAGTTCCGCGGAGGGGCATCACTCGACCCCGCAGGCAAGGAGGGGCTGGCGCGGCTCCTCGCAGGTCTTCTCGAAGAGGGATCCGGCGAGCTGGATGCGGTGGGCTTCGCCGAGGCGGCGGATTCGATCGCTGCGCGTTATGGCTTCTCCGCCGGGCGGGACGCAGTCTCCGTATCGGCCACGATGCTCGCGGAAAACAGGGATGAGACGATAGACCTCCTGCGCCTCGCCCTCTCCCAACCGCGGTTCGACGAAGAGCCGCTGTCGCGCGTGAAGGCGCAGATGATCTCCTCTATCCGCTCCGACGAGACCGATCCGAACGCCCGCGCGGCTAAGGCCTTCTACGAGGCCGCCTTTCCGTCCGATCCCTACGGCCGTCCGACGGACGGGACCGAGGCCAGCCTAGCCGCGCTGGCGGCGGATGACCTTCGCGCCGCGCTGCCGAAGCTGATCCGCCGCGGAGAGGTCAGCATCGGCGTCGTCGGCGCGATCACAGCAGATGAGACCGGTGCGATGCTGGATCGGCTGTTCTCCGCTCTGCCCGACGGCGCACCCGAACTCCTGCCGCGCGTTGAGCCGGCCATGGAGCCTGGCCTGACGGTGATCGACCTCGACGTGCCGCAATCGGTCGCCATGTTCGGCCACGCCGGCATCCTTCGCGACGACCCGGATTACATTCCGGCCTTCGTTATGAACTACATTCTTGGCGGCGGCGGCTTCTCTTCCCGCCTTACGGTCGAGGTGCGGGAAAAGCGCGGGCTCTCTTATTCGGTCTATTCCTATCTCCTGCCGATGGACCGGGCGGGTCTCTACGTCGGCGGCGTGTCCACAGCAAATGCCGCAATGGCCGAGTCTGTCGCCGTTATCAGCGAGGAATGGCGGCGGATGGCCGAGGAGGGCGTCACAACGGAGGAACTGGACAAGGCGAAGCGCTATCTCACCGGCGCCTACGCCCTCCAATTCGATTCGAACGGCAAGATCGCGGACATGCTCGTCGGGCTGCAGTCCGCCGGCTTGCCGATCGACTATCCCGAGATCCGCAACGCGCTCGTCGAGGCCGTGACCGGGGAGGATATCCGCCGCGTCGCCGCGCGCCTTCTGAAGCCGGAAGCGCTCTCTTTTGTCGTTGTTGGGCGACCCGAAGGGCTCGGCGCCGGCCAGTAGCGCGGCGTCAGACCCGCTGATTGACCTCGATCAGGTTCCCATCCGGGTCTTCGAAGTAGATGTTGTGAAGGTTCGGGATGGCGAACACGCCGCCGTCCGAATACGGGATGCCGGCGTGGTCGAGCCGCCGCATCACCGCCTTGAGGTCAGCAACCTCAATGGCGAAGTGGCCGCCGAGCGAAGGGTTGTGACGAAAGCCGTTTCGCGCCGCAAAGTCCGGATCGCCTTTGATGAGATGGAGCCCGGTGTGGCTTTGCCGGCCATCCGGGAAGAGCGCGAGGCGGTCAGGCGCTCCAGGAATGTATCCACGGCTCTCCGGAAACACCCATTGGCCCTCCGCCATGCCGAGCACGGCGGCGTAGAATGCGGCGCTGCGGCGCACATCTTTCGCTTCAAGATTGACGTGGTGGATTGACCAGCTCATGCGTTCGCTCCCTGTTCAGGGCGCTATCAAAGCCTTTCGCCGAACAGGAGCGCAAGCAGCAGACAATAGAAAGAGCGCCCGAAGGGGCGCTCTTTCTTCCGTCGAAAACGAAATCAGGCCGCGGCCTTGTCCTGATCGTCCTTAAGGGATAGCGCGTTGGAGACGCGCACGCCCCTCTTCACGAACGCGACGAGGCCGTCGACCGTACGGCTGTTCACTTCTATGCCCGCGTTCATCAGCACTTCCATGCCATCGCGCGAATTCGCCCAGCGGGCGATACCCTCCGCGCCCTTGCCGGGGCCAAAGGTCTTTTCGTCCTTGATCGCGTCGTCGAGCGCCGCGAGAACGACGGCCGCGAACAGCTTGCGCGCGCGCCGGCCCTGCTCATTTGTGAAGCTCAAAGCGTCATCATCAAGAGCCATTGGCTCCTCCACCGAGTCGTCATGTCGTTGTCATCTAGGGAACGCGTATATGGCGCATCCGTTGCGCAAAATAAAGGCGTTTTTTGCATGGCGGCCATGCGCCGACGCAGCGTCAAGCCGACCACGATGCGGGCTTTTCCGAGCCAAACCGGGCGTTCACGAACTCATAAACGTGTTGGAACGCCTCCACCCCTGCCGCGATGTCGGCCGCGCTCGGGGTTGACGGCGCATCGGCGGCATTGATGCGCTCCGAGATGTCTGGCGCTCGCCAGGCAAGGCCGAGCGTGTCGGTAAGCGCGCGCAGATGGCGCTCCGGGGTTGCGAAGACATGCTCGTAGAAGCCGACAACGACGCGATCTTCTCCGAAGGCGCGCCAGAGCGCCGTCAGCGCCTTGTCGTATCGGCCGTGAGCGCAATAGGCGGGCCATTCGAGGCTGCCGCGGAACGCGGCTCCGGCATCCGCGATGCGACCCTTCCGCTGCTGCATCCTGAGCGCGGAGAAGTGCCGCTCCACCGGGTCGCGCATCAGGAATATCGGCCGGACCGTAAGCCCGGCTCTTTCGAGAAAGCGGCGCGCCCGGCTCCAGCCTTGCTCGTCCAGAAGTGAATACCCTGGCGTGAACTCGATCAGGAACCGTTCGCGACGGACGCGAGCCGCGAAGTACCTGAGATAAGCCATCCTGTCCTCGGACATTTCGGCTCGCTCGATCACGGCGCGGCTCATGCGCGGGGCGATGAGGCGGGGCAGCGATTGTCTCATCTGCGCCGCCTTCTCCCCGTAGCGCCGGTCGAATACAGCGAGCCGGCGCGGACCGAGCCACGCGTCGAAGAAATGAAGCTCCTTGATGGGAGAGGCGTACACATCCGGATCCCGTTCCAGATGTTGGAAGAGCCAGGACGTGCCGGCCTTCTGCGCCCCCGCGCCGATCAACATCGTTTTGCCTTCCAGCCGCCGCAGGAGCTTTGGGGACATACGCATCCTCAGGCTCCGTCAGCCGTCCCACGCCGCGGGCGCTGCGCTCCCGTAGTGCTCCGCGACAAAGCGATAGGCTGGCCGGAGCCTACGCCGGAGCGCCGCAAGCAGGGCCGCCGGAGGGGGCGCCGCCTCCGGCGAGGGGTTGATGCGCCGCTCCAGCAGCGGCGGGATTGGCGACAGGCCGAGTGCGCGCTCGACTGCGGCGAGATGTGGGTCCGCCGGGTCGAACAGTCTTTCGTAGAAGCAGACTGTCACCGCCTCCTCACCGAACACTCGGAAAAGCCGCGCAAGCGTGAGGTCATAACGGCTTCGCCGGATCTGTTCGCCGCCGGCGAGATTGAGGAGCAACCCCCGATCCAGATTGTATCGCGATCCGAATTTCTTCAGCGCTGAGCGGTGATGGGAGACTATACGCGCCACGGGATCGCGCAGGAGGAGGAGTGGGCGCACGATCACGCCCGCCGCCTCGAAATGCGAGCGGACGAAGCGCAGTTCGTCCTCTTCCAATAAAGCGTAGCAGGGCGTCATTTCCATCATGTGGCTGCGCTTGAGTCCTCGCTTCGCGAACCAGCGGAGATAGGCCGCCCGGTCGCCGTTCATCTCGACCCGCGCCGCCAGCCGCGCGCTCGCCGCTTCGCCCATCTCCGCGCCAATGGCGGCGGCGAGTTGAGCGGCGAAGCGTTGCTCGTGAAAGCCGAACCGAGCGGGCCGAAGCCAAGCGGTGAAGAAGTTCATTTCCTTGACAGGGGAGCGGCGTACCGCGGGGTTCCGCGCGAGATGATCGAACATCCAGGTAGAGCCCGCCTTCTGGGCCCCGCAGCCGAGGATCATGACGCGCCCCTCGAGGCGTGCTCTGCGGCGCGGCGTAAGGGATGCGGTTGCGGACATGCCGGACTCCTAGCGCCGGCCGCCAGGCCCCGCAATGCCGGCTCTTGAACGTTTCAGGAGACCTCCGCATCCGGAACCCCTATATGTCGGAGAGATCGAACGGAGATGACGTGATGACGATGATTGCCCGGGCCGCCAGCCTTGCGCTTCTTGCAGCCGCATTCGGCGAACCGCTCGCCGCTACGGGGCAGGAGTCGTTCGCCGGCGCATATCTTGCGGGAGCGCAGGCGGCCAAGCGCGGCGATGTGGACGCTGCGGCGAGCTACCTCTCCCGCGCGCTCGACCGGTCGCCCGGCGATCTCGCGCTCGGCGAACAGACGCTGCTCTACCTCACCGCGGCCGGGCGCCTCGAGCAGGCGGAGGCGTTGGCCGAAAGGATGATCGTGTTCGACCCGACGCAGCGGCTTGCAAGCCTGGTGCTTGTCACGTCGGAGATGCGGAAAGAGGACTATGAAGCCGCCGCCCGGCGGATGGAGACGGCCCCGGCGGCCTTTCATCCGCTTCTTCGAGACCTCCTTTCCGCCTGGGTCAAAGCCGCGGGGGGAGATGCGCAGGGCGCCAGCGCCACGCTGGACTCCGTCGAGGGACCGCCCGTATTCCGCGTCTTCGCAGCCTATCACCTTGCGCTGCTTAGCCTCTCCTCTGGCGACGCGACCGCTGCTGCGGAGGCTTTCGGGCGCCTGTCGGAAGACATGCCTCGCCTCGGCGGGCGGATGGCCCGGGCGGAGGCCGCAGCGCTCTTCGGCGTCGGAAACACGGACGAGGCGCGCAAGAATCTCGAGGCGGCGGCGGACCGCGCCCTCGGCGATGCGGCGATCGAAGCCGATCTCGCCTTGATCGAGAAAGGCGAAGCGCCCCCCCTCCTGGTCAAGACAGCGTCGGAAGGAGCAGCCGAAGCGTTCTACGGCCTCGCCGCCGCGCTGGGGCAGGAGCCCGACGACAGACTGAGCCTCGTCTACGCACGCCTCGCCTCGTGGCTCCGTCCTGATCTCGACGAGGCGAAACTGCTTGTCGCGGAGGTAATGGAGGGAACTGAGCAGTTTGAAGCTGCCGTTCGCGCCTACGAGACAATTCCGCCCGACAGCCCCTACGCCCGTGCGGCGGAGATCGGCCGAGCGGAAGCCTTGTTCCGGCTGGATCGTGCTGACGAGGCGGCCGAGGCGCTGAAGGCGCTGACGCGGCGCGCGCCGGAAGCGCTGGATGCGCATGTTGCGCTTGGAGACATCCTGCGCCGCACCGAACGCTTCCGCGAAGCCGCCGCCGCCTATGACGCCGCCACCACGCTCGCCGAGGCGGCGGGGCGGGCGAACTGGGCGCTCTACTATCAGCGCGCAATCAGCTACGAGCGGTCGCAGCAGTGGGAAAAGGCGGAGGCGGATTTCTTCAAGGCTCTCGAACTGGAGCCGGATCAGCCGCTTGTGCTCAATTATCTTGGCTATTCCTGGCTGGAGCGGCGGGAGCGGCTCGACGAGGCGATGGACATGATTCGTAAGGCTGTCGCCGCTCGTCCCGAAGACGGCTACATCGTGGATAGCCTGGGCTGGGGCTTCTTTCTCCTCGAGGATTATCCGGCGGCGGTGCGGGAGCTGCAGCGCGCCGTCGAGCTCCGCCCGGTCGATCCGGTCATCAACGACCATTTCGGCGATGCACTCTGGATGGTCGGCCGGAAGCGCGAGGCGGAGTTCCAGTGGCGCCGCGCGCTATCCTTTGACCCGGAGGATAAGGATCGAGAGCGCATCCGTCGGAAGCTCGATGTCGGCCTCGACGTTGTGCGCGCCGAGGAGGCGGCGGCGAAGGCCGCGCCCGAATCCCCGCGCGCGGCGGATGGCGGCTGAAGCGCGCGCCGCGCTGCGGGAGACGGCGCGAGCCAAGGTCAATCTCTTCCTTCATGTCCGGGGCCGGCGGCAGGAC
>JAUHWJ010000576.1 GCA_030424705.1 Alphaproteobacteria bacterium
CCCGCTGGCGCTATCCCGAAGAGATCAACCTCGCGGGGATCGAGGCGATGGGCCTCGGCCTTGCGACGCAGATCTTCGAGGCGGGGGCGGGACCGGACATCGTGGTCGGCTCCGACTACCGCGAGTACTCGGCGGCTGTGAGGACGGCGCTGATCCTCGGCCTCGTGCGCGGCGGCGCGACGGTGCGGGATATCGGGCCCGCCGTCACACCGCTCGCCTATTTCGCGCGGGCGCATCTCGGCGTCGGCCCCGTCGCCATGGTCACCGCCTCGCACAACCCGAACGGCTGGACCGGTGTGAAGATGGGCCTCCACGCGCCGCTGACGCACGGGCCGGTGGAGATGGCGCGGCTGCGGGAGATCGTGCTCTCCGGAGCTGGCGTGGAGCGCCCCGGCGGGCGGGTTGTGCGCGAGCATGGGGTCGGCGCCCTTTGGCTCGACGACCTCGCCGCGCGCGGGCCGCTGAAGCGGCGGCTCCGCGTGGTCTGCGCGACGGGGAACGGCGCGGCGGGGGCCTTCGCGCCCGAATTGCTGGCCCGGCTCGGGGCGGAGGTCGTCCCCCTCCATGCGACGCCGGACTACGCATTTCCCGCCTACAACCCGGACCCGGAAGCGCCGGAGATGCTGCGCGACATGGGCCGCGCGGTGCGCGAGGCGGGCGCCGACCTCGCCCTCGGCTTCGACGGGGACGGGGACCGCTGCGGCGTGGTGGACGAGACGGGCCATGCGATCTTCGCGGACAGGATCGGCGTTCTTTTGGCGCGGGACTGGGCGAAGGCCCATCCCGGCGCCCGTTTCCTTGCGGACGTGAAGTCCACAGGCCTCTTCGCCTCGGACCCGGAGCTTCTCGCCGCCGGCGCCGCCGTCGAGTTTTGGAAGACCGGCCACAGCCACATGAAGGCCCGCATGGCGGAGACGGGCGCGCTCGCCGGGTTCGAGCGGTCCGGCCATCTCTTCCTCGCTCCGCCGCTTGGCCGCGGCTACGATTGCGGGCTGAGCGCGGCGGTCGAAATCCTCCATATGCTCGACCGGCATGAGGGCATGAGCCTCTCCGCCCTCGCCGCGACGCTTCCCCGCACATGGGCGACGCCCACGCTCTCCCCCCCGTGCCCGGACGGGGAGAAGCGCGCGGTTCTCGCCCGGATCGTGATTGACCTTGAGGCGCTGGCGGCCTCGGGCGGCGCCCTCGGCGGCCGGCGGATTGAACGGATCGTGACGATGGACGGCGCGCGCGCGATGCTGGAGGGGGGTGACTGGGCGCTCGTCCGCGCCTCCTCCAACACGCCCAACCTCGTCATCGTATGCGAAAGCATGGAAAGCGAGGCGCGGCTCCGGGCGATCCTCGCCGATCTCGACAGTGTGGTGAGGCGGCAGGAAGAGGTCGGCGAATACGATCGGACCTTCTGAGCGGAGCCCCAAGTAACGGCGCACGGCATTTTTTGCGCTATTTCTGGTAGTCAAACAGAATCAAAGACATAACCCCCTTGCACACTGTGTGCACGGGTCAGAGCGCCGTCCGCACCGACCAGAGTTCGGGGAAGAGCGTGACCTCCAGCATCCGCCTCAGATAGGCGACGCCCGAGGTGCCGCCCGTCCCCCGCTTGAAGCCGATCACCCGCTCCACCGTGGTCACATGGTTGAAGCGCCAGCGGCGGAACCAGTCCTCGAAATCCACCAGCTTCTCGGCAAGGTCATATAGCGCCCAATGCGTCTCCGGCGCGCGATAGACCGCCGCCCAGGCCGCCGTCACACTCTCGTCCGCCCGGTATGGCTCCCGGAAGTCCCGCTCCAGCGCGGCGGGGGCGATCTCGAAACCCTCCCTTGCGAGGAGCCGGATCGCCTCGTCATAGAGCGAGGGCTCGGCGAGCCTCCGTTCGAGATCGGCGGCGATCTCCGGCCGGTGGGCGTGCGGCTTCAGCATGGCGGCGGACTTGTTGCCGGCGATGAACTCGATGGCCCGGTACTGCCACGACTGGAAGCCCGAGGATTGCCCGAGATCGTCCCTGAACCGCGTATACTCGCTCGGCGTCATGGTCCTGAGAATGTCCCACGCGTCGTTCAGGTGCTGCATGATGCGGGAGACGCGGGCCATCATCTTCAGCGCCGTCGGCATGTCCCCTTCCCGGATCGCCCGGCGCACCGCCTCCATCTCGTGCAGCGCCAGCTTCATCCAGAGTTCGGAGGTCTGGTGCTGGATGATGAACAGCATCTCGTCATGCGCGCGGGAGAGCGGG
>JAUHWJ010000577.1 GCA_030424705.1 Alphaproteobacteria bacterium
AGGCGGGGGTGGAGCGCGGGTCGTTCGGCTGGATCGCCGAGACGTTGCGGAGTGCGTCCCCGACGCCGAGGCTCTGCTGGCTGTCGATCACCTCCCGCGGGAGGGCGACGATCGATTGCGGGATCTCCCGCAGCGGCGTGCGCGTTCCGGTCGCGGTGTCGGCGGTCAGGGCGCGGAAGCCGGAGACGGGGCCGGCGGTCGTCTCCCGCCCGGCGCCGGTCACCTCGATCGGCTGGAGGCGGAGCGCGCCGCCGCGGCGAAGACGGTTGTCTTGTGCATGGTCGTTCCATCATGGAGAGGCGCGCAGGCGCGCGTTGACCCCGCCAAGGGGCGAGGCCGCCGGAACGACGGGAGAGCGGGTCCCTCGGCCGGGGCGCCCGCTCGAACGGCCGGCCATGCGGGCGGAGCGGTCGGGCGCGTCGGCGAAGCCGCGCGGCGCGCTGAAGCCGCGGGCCCTGCTCCCAGGGGCGGGGCGGCGACGCGCAGGTGAGATGATGGAGGCAGAGTTCGCACCGCCAGAGTTCGGGCTCCTCCTCGCCGCTGAGGCAAAGGACGGGCAGCGCACCGTCCGGCAGGGCATAGGCGGAGAGATCGGGCCCCGGCCCGGCCTCATGTCCGGCTTGGGCCAATCCGGCCGCGGCCATGACGGCTGCCAGCAAGAGGGCGACGAACCGCCGAAGAAAGGAGCCGCGCAAGCACCGTATTTCCGCATGTGATGCGGTCGTATGCTGCGCGGTCAAGCGTGGCGGCGCGATGGCAGGGTTTCCGTCTCGGCTCGTGGATCGAAATGAACGGATGACGATGGCGGCGCGGCTCCCCTATGTTTCGCGCGGCGGGTTGAAGCGCGCTTCCCGCAGAGGAGGACCGACCGATGAAGATCATCCTGGCGTTCGCCTTGCTCGCCTTCGCACCCGTTTACGCCCTCGCGCTGCCGGGGGAAGATCACTGGAGCGGGGCGTTGAGCCCGGAGGAGGCCGCGGGGCTCGATCAGAGCCGGGCGCTGATCGAAGCCGGGCGCGCTGCCAAGGCGCTGCCGATACTCGAAGCGCTGGCTGCGGCGTTGCCGGCGAATGCGGACGTCTTCAATCTCCTCGGCTTCGCGCACCGGAAGACGGGCGACCTCGCGACGAGCGGCGCGCATTACATGCGGGCGCTCTATCTCGCCCCGGATCATCTCGGCGCGCTCGAATACCAGAGCGAGCTTTTCCTCATGCAGGGAAATCTCGAAGGCGCGGAGGCCAACCTGCGGCGGCTGGAGGCGCTCTGCCCGGCGCGCTGCGAGGAGCGGGACGAGCTTGAAGCGGCGATCGAGGCGAAGCGGTCGGAATGAACCGGGACGTCGGGCGGCCCGCGCGTTCTTGTCAGGAGTGCGGCGCGGCTGATACATGTCGCAGCGCGGCGGGCCGGCTTAGCTCAGCCGGTAGAGCACCTGATTTGTAATCAGGGGGTCGGGGGTTCGAGCCCCTCAGCCGGCGCCAACGAAATCAATAGGTTATTGCTTATCCCCTTTACTCGCCTTTGGGAATCGGCGATTGGGGGGGCATTTGGGGGACATTTTGCCGCCGCTACCCATAAGATCGCCCGGATCGGTCAGGCGCTTGCGTTTCAGGTTCCCGGCGCACCCGGAAGGGTCATAGCGATGGTTTTCATGATCCGGGCCGTCTCCGCCAGAATCTTCAGAATGCGCTGATAGTGGCGAATGTCATCATAGCCGAGCGCGCGGCCCCTGCGGTCCTTTAGCCATTTCTGAGCGGGCTGGTAGCCGCCGATGAAGAAGCCCCACGCGATTTCTGGCGCGCTGGCGAAATGCTGCGTTCTGTTGACCCAGACGGCCCCGTCCCGGAATTCCGGCTTCTCCACCGTCGCGTCGCCCTCGCCTCGGAAGGGATAGGGGGCTTCGCCTATCGCGTCCGGCTCCATAAGATGGAGGCGACGGAGGCGCGCGCCTTTTGCGCTGATATCCCAAAACTCAGCCGGGGACGCTGGCCAAGGGATGTGCGGGAAGTACTTTTTTTCAGGAAGTCTGCGAAGGTCTCCCGATAGGCGCGGCAGTGGAGGACGCCATAGATGTAGTCGAAAACGGCAACCTCATCAGGTTCGCCGTGGCTCAGAGCCCGCCCGAGAATGAGTTGAGCGATATCAAGGGTTTGTGATTCACGTCGGTTTGCAACGACTGACGGAGGCACGATGCCTTGGGATGATACCGCTCGCGCCGAGTATGCGCGACCCGCGG
>JAUHWJ010000021.1 GCA_030424705.1 Alphaproteobacteria bacterium
CCGCCGCCTTCAGCGCGTTGAACCCGTCGGAGACTCCGGGCGCAAGAAGCCGCCCCGCCTCCGTGAGCTCCACCGCGCGGTTCAGCCGGCGGAAAAGCGGCACGCCAAGATCGGTCTCGAGGCTCTTGATCTGGTAGGAGAGCGCAGCGGGCGTGACATAAAGCTCCTCCGCCGCCTTGGCGAAGGAGAGATGCCGTGCTGCGGCCTCAAAGGCTCGGAGCGCGGTGAGGGGCGGCATGCGATCAGACAAGGCCATCTTAATCGAACCCGGCATGGAACTCGTTTGTTGCGTTGCAACGTAGGTCCTACATCCCTCTTCATCAAGGATGATCCCGGTCGGGATCGAAGGAGTGGAACATGGAAACGATCGAACGCCGCAACAAGGCTTATGACTACGACCTAGCGCTGCATCTCGCCGCCGGTCGCCGCGCGCGCGCCGAGGCTTTCCGGGAGGTCGGGCGGATGATCGCGAGCGCCGTCAGGCGCCTCGCCGCCGCCGCCCGTCCTTCAGGGCAGACCTCACGGGGCCGCATCGTCCCCGGCGAGTGACCGGCTTCGCGGCGCCCTCTCCCCGCTGCAAAAGCAAAAGGGGCGGCGCACGGCGCCGCCCACGGTATATTGTCAGCTATAGTCGAGCTTACGTCAGATACTGCCCGCCATTCGCCGTGAGTGTCGAGCCTGTGATGAACCCGGCTGTGTCCGAGGCTAGGAAGGCGACGCAGCGGGCGATCTCCTCCGGCTCGCCGAGCCGACCGACAGGGATGCCCGCGATGATGCTCTCGCGCACCTTCTCGGGCACCGCCATCACCATGTCCGTGCCGATATAGCCGGGGCAGATCACGTTAACGGTGATGCCCTTCGCCGCCCCTTCCTGCGCCAGCGCCTTGGTGAAGCCGATGTCGCCGGCCTTGGCGGCGGAGTAGTTCGCCTGCCCCATCTGGCCCTTCTGCCCGTTGATCGAGGAGATCTGGATCACCCGGCCGAAGCCCCGGTCCCGCATCCCGTTCCAGACCTGGTGGGTCATATTGAAGACGCCGTTGAGGTTGGTGCCGATCACCGCATTCCAGTGCTCCGGCGTCATCCGGTGGAACATCGTGTCCCGCGTGATGCCGGCGTTGTTCACCAGAACCTCGACCGGGCCAAGCGCGGCCTCGACCTCGGCGACGCCGGCCTTGCAGGCGTCATAGTCGGCCACCGACCACTTGAAGGTCGGGATGCCCGTCTCCTTGGTGAAGGCCGCTGCCGCCTCGTCATTGCCGGCGTAATTGGCGGCGACGGCGTAGCCTTCCGCCTTCAGATGCGTCGAAATTGCGGCGCCAATGCCGCGTGTTCCGCCCGTGACCAGAGCCACACGTCCCATATCGTTCCTCCTCGGGGTTATTTCGTTAGGCTTCGCGTCGTTGTCGCGAAAGATTCTTGCCTTGGCAAGGGTGGGGCGCCGCCGGGCGGCGCCCCGATCGACTCAGCGCTCCACGCACATGGCGACGCCCATGCCGCCGCCGATGCAGAGCGTGGCGAGGCCCTTCTTCGCGCCGCGCCGCTTCATCTCGAAGAGGAGCGTGTTCAGGATGCGGGCGCCGGAGGCGCCGATCGGGTGGCCGATGGCGATGGCGCCGCCGTTCACGTTCACGATCGCCGGATCCCAGCCCATGTCCTTGTTCACCGCGCAGGCCTGCGCCGCGAAGGCCTCGTTCGCCTCCACGAGATCGAGGTCTTCCGGCTTCCAGCCGGCCTTCTCCAACGCCTTGCGCGAGGCGAAGATCGGCCCGGCGCCCATGATGGAGGGGTCGAGGCCGACCGTCGCATAGGAGACGATGCGGGCGAGCGGCTCGATCCCGCGCTTCTCAGCCGCCGCGGCGGTCATGAGCACAGTCGCCGCCGCGCCGTCATTAAGGCCGGAAGCGTTTGCCGCCGTAACCGTCCCGTCCTTCATGAAGGCGGGGCGCAGCTTCTGCATCGCTTCGATCGTGGCGCCGTGGCGGATGTATTCGTCGGCGTCCACCACCGTCTCGCCCTTGCGGGTCTTGACTGTGACCGCGGCGATCTCGTCCGCGAACTTTCCGGCCTTCTGCGCCGCCTCGGCCTTGTTCTGGGAGGCGACGGCGAAGGCGTCCTGCGCATCGCGGCCGATCTGCCACTTCTCGGCGACGTTCTCCGCGGTCTGACCCATGTGGTAGCCGTGGAATGCGTCCCAGAGCCCGTCTTTGATCATCGAGTCGACGAATTTCACGTCGCCCATCTTCGTGCCCGCGCGCATGTGCGCGACGTGGGGGGAAAGGCTCATGCTCTCCTGCCCGCCGGCGATCACGATATCGGCGTCGCCGAGCTGGACGTGCTGGGCGCCGATGGCGACGGCGCGGAGGCCGGAGCCGCAGACCTGGTTGATCGACCAGGCCGCCGCCTCGATCGGGAGTCCGGCGTTGATGTGCGCCTGGCGCGCCGGGTTCTGGCCCTGACCTGCGGTCAGCACCTGGCCGAGGATGGTCTCGGAGACCTCCGCCGCCTCTACGCTGGCGCGCGCGAGCGCGGCCTTGATCGCCACGGCGCCGAGCTCGTGCGCGGGCGTGTCGGCGAAGGAGCCGTTGAAGGAGCCGACGGGCGTGCGCGCGGCGGCGGCGATGACGACGTTGGTCATGAGGCGATCCCTTGTCTTGCGTTTCCGCGTCGGCGCAGGTTCCTTCCTGCGTCCGCGATCATGCTGCGTTGCAGCATATACAGGACGTTCAACCGGAAAGAAAGTCCGCCAGAGGCCGCCAGAGGCCGCTCTCCGCCATTTGACCGACGATCATGCCGACATGGCCGGACCGGGGGCGCAACGCCGAGGCGCACGGCGCGAGGCGGGCGATGGCCTCCGTTGCGCCGGGAGGCGTGATTCGATCCTCCGTCGCTGCGGCGACGAGCACAGGGAACGAGAGGCTGGCAGGGTCCGCCGCATGATCGCCGACCCGCCAGAGGCCCCGCATGGTGAGATTGTCCAGATGCCAGTCTACAAGCGCCGCCTTCGCAGCAGGCCCCGAAAGCGGCGGGCCCGCGTTCAGCCAGTCTTCGATCAGAACGAAGCGGCGGGCCGCTTCGCCGGTCTGATCCATAGCGGCGAAGCGCCGGAACTTCCGCGCCGCGAGGCCTGGATCAAGTTGCGCAAACACTGATTGGAGCGCGGCCACCGGAACGGCTCCAAAGGCCGCCGCCACCGCGTCGATCATCTGCGCCAGACGCGCACGTTCCCCGCTCACGCCGAGGGAGGCGAGCGCGCCGCGCATCGGGGTCATGTGGCTGAAATCCCAGGGCGCCCCAATCAAGGCGAGGCGGGAAACGGCGCCCGGGCGCATCCCTGCGGCGGCGACGGAGAGAGCGCCGCCCATGCAATAGCCGAGCATCGCGGCCTCCCCTCCGCCCAGCGTCGCCGCTTGGTCGAGGGCCGGAAGGAGGCGCGCCGACACATAGTCGGAAAGGTCGAAGCCCTGCTCCTCCGGCCCGGGTTCGCCCCAGTCCAGCAAGAGGGGCCGGAGACCGACGCCGGAGAGATGCCTCATCAGGGAGGCGCCTTCGTCAAGGTCGAGGATATGCCAGCGGTTGATGAGCGAAGGCGCGACAAGCACCGGTCTGCCCGAGGGCGGCCCGAAATCGAGCAACCGAGAGGCTCCGGCGCGCCAGATCGCGGGCGGGTCGACAAGTTCGCGGTAGACCGGGCTTTCCTGATAGAGACGGAGCCCTTTCAGCAGCGCCTCGAGCCGCGCCGCGCCCTCCAGCCTGAGCGCGAGGGCCATCTCCACCTCCGGCGCCGCGGCGACGCGAGCGGCCAGCCCCCGCGCCTCGTCGTCTGGCGCGGAGGCCCAGGGAAAGCGCGGATGGTCCGCCAGTGGCGCAAGACGCGCGCCGCTCTCGAAGATCTCGGCGGCGGAGAGGAGATGAAGCATCAGCGGGGCCGGCTGCCCCCGCCGGTCGGGCCGCGCGGCTTTCACCCCGCCCCGTCGCCCGGGGGCGGGCCGTTCCGCGCGCGTTCCGAAACCTGAAGCTCCCAAAGATCGAGAAAGGCGGCGGCGTCCTCGCGCAACGGCCTCGCCGGCCAGCCTTCAGGCCGTTCCGCCTTTCTGACTTCCCCGCTCATGGCGCAATGATTAACGACGCGACCGGGCGTCGTCCATCGCTCGCCCCGTCGAGCCGGAGGTTCAGTTGGCTTCGAGCAGCCGGCGCGCGATCACTTGCGCCTGAATCTCCGCTGCGCCCTCGAAGATGTTGAGGATGCGCGCATCGCAAAGGATGCGGGAGATCGGATATTCGAGTGCGAAGCCGTTCCCGCCATGAATCTGAAGGCCGTTGTCCGCATTCGCCCAAGCGATGCGCGCGGCGAGGAGCTTCGCCATGCCCGCCTCGAGGTCGCAGCGCCGCTCTTCGTCCTTCTCACGGGCGGAGAAGTAGGTGATCTGACGCGCGATGTTGATCTCCGCCGCCATCATGGCGAGCTTGCCGTAGACGCGCGGGAAAGCGGCGAGCGGCTTGCCGAACTGCTTGCGTTCGAGGGCATAGGACAGCGCCGTCTCCATGGCGGACTGCGCGACGCCGACGGCGCGCGCCGCGGTCTGGATGCGGGCGCTCTCGAAGGTCTTCATCAGTTGCTTGAAGCCCTGCCCCTCCTCCCCGCCGAGGAGGTTCTCGGCCTTGACGCGAAAACCGTCGAAGCCGATCTCGTATTCCTTCATGCCGCGGTAGCCGAGCACCTCGATCTCACCGCCCGTCATCCCCTCGGCCGGGAATGGCGCGTCGTCGGTCCCGCGCGGCTTTTCGGCGAGGAACATGGAGAGGCCGCGATAGTCGGTGGTTTCCGGGTCGGTGCGAGCGAGGAGCGTCATCACGTCGGCGCGCGCGGCGTGGGTGATCCAGGTCTTGTTCCCGGTCACGACATAATCGTCGCCATCCTTCACCGCGCGGGTGCGGAGCGCGCCGAGGTCGGAGCCGGTGTTGGGCTCGGTGAAGACGGCCGTCGGCAGGATCTCCGCCGCCGCGATCTTCGGCAGCCATTGGCGCTTCTGCTCCTCCGTCCCGCCGCAGAGGATCAGCTCCGCGGCGATCTCGGAGCGGGTGCCGAGCGAGCCGACGCCGATGTAGCCGCGCGACAGCTCCTCGGAGACGACGCACATCGCCGTCTTGCCCATGCCGAAACCGCCGTATTCCTCAGGGATCGTGAGGCCGAAGACGCCAAGCTCCGCCATCTCCGCGATGATCTCGAGGGGGATCAGCTCGTCCTTCAGGTGCCATTCATGGGCGTGCGGCAGCACCTTGTCGTCCGCGAAGCGGCGGAACTGCTCCCGCACCATTTCGAACTCTTCGTCGAGCCCGGTGGCGCCGTAGGTCGCCGCGCCCTTTCGTTCGATCATCAGCTCGACAAGGCGGCGGCGGTTCGCGTCCGTGTTGCCTTCGGCGACGAGCCGGTCGATGGCAGGTGTGGAAAGCCGCGCCGCGCTCGCGCCGATGTCGGGGAGACGCGCCAGCTCGCCCTGGCTCATGGGGAGGCCGCCGCGAAGTTGCGCGAGATATTCGCCTGCGCCTATGGCGAGAAGGAGCGACTCAATCTCACCGAACGCGCCTTCAGCGGCGAGCCGGTCTGCCCACCCCGAAAGCTGCCTCAGGCTTTCGGCGTAGGTCGCCATCCAGGCGAGGCAATGCGCCGCGTGCTGCTCCGTCTCCAGCGCCGCGTTCGAGAGCCGCGCGCCGGCGGAAACCTTCGCGCGGAGCGCCGCCCGCCCCTCCTCCAGCGCCGCCTCGACGGCGGGCAGAGCCTCCGCCAGCAGGACGGCGGCATCGAACGGGGCGGCCTCGGGGCGGCTCAGCGCGGACTGGTTCATCTGTCTCTCCTCTTGCCGCCTGTTGCGGCGCGGAATCGATCTCTTGCGGTTGCGTGGTGAGTATAGCGCGCCCTGCGCGCCGTCAACGAGTGCGCAAGGAAATGACCCGTTTCGCCGCAGGTGCGGCAAGATAGTTGCGCGACACGTCAGTCGGTAATGGCCCAGCCGTCCCGCCGGTGATCCGCCGCCGCCTCCACGGCGCCTTTCGCCTCGCGCCGGGCGGCGTGGACCCCGCCGAAGAACATCGAATCCGCCGCCCAACCGCGCGCCTCCGGGAAGGCGCGGAGCAGCCGGACGCGCGCCTCTTCTCCGATCCGGTCCTCGAAATCGGCCTCCGGCCACCGTTCGGTATGCAGCCGCGGCGCGGCGACGGCGTCCTCCAGCCGCATCTCCCGGTCGATCAGGTGCGCGAGCGTTTGCGCCAGCGCGCTGCGGATGCGCGCTGAACCGCCGGAGCCGAGAACGAGCACGGCGCCGTTCTCACGTGTCGCGATTGTCGGCGCCATCATGGAGGCGAGGCGAACGCCCGGCTCCCACTCCTCGATCGCGGCGCCGACGAGATCTTCCTCTCCCAGCATGTTGTTCGGCATGATCCCGGTCCCCGGAACGATGACGCCGGAACCGGACCCGTTGGAGAGCGTGAGCGCTGCGGCCATCCCCGCCCCGTCGATGACGGAGAGATGGGTCGTCCCCGCCACGGCGGCGCGCCGACCGTTCAGTTCCGCAGCATAGCGGTTGACAAGATCGGGCGCGAGCAGCCGCGCCGAGCCGGCTATGGCGTCCCGATTCAGCGCCGTCTCGATCCGCGCACGCGCCGTCGCCTCCAGCGCCAGCGCCGTTTCCGCCGGTCCGTCCTCCGCTCGCATGAGCCGAAGCGCTAGGGCGATGAGCGCGCCGCCGAGAGAGGGCGGCGAGTTGAGATAGAGCCGCCAGTCGCCCCGCGCCTCCTCCAGCGGTTCGCGCCAGCGTGCCTCATAGCGTCTGAGGTCGAGCGCCGTCAGGTGCGTTCCCGCCATGCCGGCGAGCGCCTGCGCCGGCTCGCCTTCGTGGAGGAAGCGATCGCCTTCCAGCGCGAAGCTCTCCAGGACGTCGGCGAGCGCCTCGTTTCGATAGAGCGCGCCTGCCTTCAGCGGCGCCGTCCCGTCTCCGAAGATGGCGAGCGCGGCGGGGCTCGCGGCGACGATCGGTGCGATGATCGCAAGAACCTCGGCCTGGAAAGCAGAAAGCGTGGCCCCTTGCTTCGCCAGCCGGATCGCGGGTTCCGCCAACTCATGGAAGGGTGTGCGACCGAGCCGGCGATGCGCCTCGACCAATCCCCGTGGAACCCCTGGAGTCGCTACGGAGCCGGCCCCGATATGGAAGACTTGCCGCGCTGCGCCGAAATCGGCGGCGACCTCGCGCAGATCGACTTCCCCGAAGGCCGCCTTGCGCCGCGGCGTCTCCACGAAGAAGTCGAGGAGGCCGACTTTGCCGGACGGCTCCCGCGCCATCAAAAAGCCGCCGCCATAGAGCGAGGCCAGCGCCGGCTCCGCCACGCAGGCGACGAGCGCGCCGCAGATCGCGGCGTCCGCCGCGTTGCCGCCAGAACGCAGAACCTCCGCCGCGGCCTCCGCGACGGGGCGCGCGCCTGCGGCGACGGCGAAGCGGGGGCGAACGGTCATGTCCGGCGGGTAGGCTCCGGCCGCGCCGCCGTCAAGTCAGCGCGGCTGGGCCGGATTGAGGAGCGGCGCAAAAGAGAAGATTTCGGGGTGCTCCGGGTCCACAGTGACTTCAACGGCGTGCATGTCAGGCGCGCCGAAGACTTCGAGCGCGAAGAGGTTTGGCGCAGTCCGGCGTAGCGGCCGGTCGAGACCGAAAACGTGCCCGTCACCATGGATCAACAAGACCGGCTTGCCGAAGGCTCGCGCGGCGTCGCGGAGCGCAGGGCCGATCCGAGCGAAGCCCGATCCGCTGCGCCATCGCTCCCTCGGAAAGGGCTCGAAACCCTCCGCGAACATATCGGCATGCAACGCGACGACGACAGCCGCCGCATCGCCCGCCAACGCGAAACCTTCGTCGAGCCACTCTAGCGCCGCGGCCTCCCGCGCGAAGAACTCGGCCACGGCCTCGGCTTCCCTGCTCTCGAAGCCGTTGTTGGAACCGACGACATGGAGCGCAACGAAGAGGACCGAGCCGAGGCGCAGGCGCGCATTCTCAGGGAAACCTTCAGGCGCCTGGTTTTCGAGCGGCGCAGGCTCCGCGCCGCGGCTCTGCGCCCCGTCGCCGTAGAATGCCGCGCGAAGGAAGGCGAGCCGCTCCCGCGGGTCGTGCGCGCCGGCCGCTTCAAGATGGCAATCCGTCCAGTCGTTGTCCCCGGGCGTGAAGAGGACTGGCGCGGCGAAACGGTCGAGCAGCGCGGCCTGTTCACGCAGCACCTCGTCCGAACAGGGCGCGGCGACGGCCTTGACGTCGCCGATATGGAGGACGAGCGCCGGGTCGCGGGCGTTGATGACATCGATGAGCGATTTATAGGCCGGCATAACGATAGCCTGATCGCCGTTCGGCACATCTCCGATGGCGAAGAAAGTGAAGGGGTCCGCCGCCGCGGGCGCAGTGAAGAGCAGGGCGGCGATGGCGGCGGCGTTGCGCATTGCTCAACTTTGGCGCCGCATGGCGACAGTTCCGCGAAGGGCTACGCCCAGATCTCCATCCTAAAGCCCCGCTCATCCCGCTCCGGCTTTTCAGGCAGACGCATCGCATCGCCCGCTATGCGGCGCCGGGCGACATGGGCGAGGATGCAGGCGTCGAGGAGGTCGTCTTCTCCCCAGCGACCCGTTCGAGGGCCGAGCGTGAGGCCGAGCGCAGGAGGATCATAGCCGAGGCGGGCGAGCAGCTCGCGCCGCGCCGTACGCCCCTCCGGCCGCTTCTTCGGCGCGAGCGTCTCCCCCGCGGCGAGGGCGAAGGCGATTTCGGGGTGGCCCTCGCAGAGACGATCCTGCATCTCCGGCGTTGCCGTCCTGTCAGCATCGTCGATCTTGTCCAGGATGTTGAAACTCTGGACGGAGAGGCGCGGCCCTTCCGCCGCCCTGTTCACCGTCCCATGGTCCGCGCCCGCCCGCCAGAGCGCGAGGGCCGGACGCGGCGGCGCGGGAAATACGCGGGAGCCGACACCGCGCCATCCGGCGCTGTTTCGGACGGAGAGAAAAGACCGCGCGGCCGCGTCCGTCTCCCGCCGCTCCGTCCAGCGGCTTGGAAGGCCGATCGGCGTGTCAACGACGACCATTGCAAACGGGAACGTCTGAAGAAGATCGGCCAGGCGCGGAAATATCGCCGCGCCGCCCCCGGCCTCGACAGCCAGCCAGCCGGCGCGGCATCCGTCCGCGCCGACGGCCTTCACTGGCTTCAGGCCGCTTTCGGCGCCGCGGCCTTCACGTCGCCGCCGACATGCGGCTCATACTGGGTGAAGTTGGCGACGAACATCTCGACCAGTTTCTTCGCCTGCGTGTCATAGGCGGCCTTGTCCGCCCAGGTGCGCCGCGGGTCGAGGATGACGTCGGCGACGCCGGGCACGGAGACGGGCACTTCGAAGCCGAAATTCGGGTCCGTCCGGAACTCGACCTTGTTGAGCGAGCCGTCCAGCGCGGCGGAGAGCAACGCTCGCGTCGCGCGGATGGGCATGCGTGAGCCTTCGCCGTGGGCGCCGCCGGTCCAGCCGGTGTTCACGAGCCAGCAACGCGAGCCCTCGCTGGCGATCCGGTCGCGCAGCAATGCGCCATAGACCTCGGGGCGGCGCGGCATGAAGGGCGCGCCGAAGCAGGTGGAGAAGGTCGGCTGCGGCTCCGTCACGCCCTTCTCGGTGCCCGCCACCTTGGAGGTGAAGCCGGAGAGGAAGTGATACATCGCCTGCGCCGGCGTCAGCCGCGCGATGGGCGGCAGCACGCCGAAGGCGTCGCAGGTGAGCATCACCACGTTCTTTGGCGCGCCCCCGAGACCTGTCGTGGAGGCGTTGGAGATGTAGGGGAGCGGATAGGCGCAGCGCATGTTCTGCGTCAGGCTCGGATCCTCGAAATCCAGCACCTTGGTGTAGGGATCGTAGACCATGTTCTCGATCACCGTCGCGAAGCGCGAGGTCGTGGCATAAATCTCGGGTTCCGCCTCGGGGCTAAGCGATATCGTCTTGGCGTAGCAGCCGCCTTCGAAGTTGAACGTCCCTTCGTCCGACCAGCCGTGCTCGTCATCCCCGATCAGCGTGCGGGACGGGTCGGCGGAAAGCGTTGTCTTGCCCGTGCCGGAAAGGCCGAAGAACACGGCCGTCTCCTCCGGCTTGCCCGGCGCATGGTTGGCCGAGCAGTGCATCGGCATCACGCCCTTTGCCGGCAGGAGGAAGTTTAGGAGGGTGAACACCGACTTCTTGTTCTCGCCGGCATAGGACGTCCCGCCGATCAGGACGAGTTTCTCCTCGAAAGAGATCGCGATCACCGTCTCGGAGCGGCAGCCATGCTTTGCCGGGTCCGCAAGGAAGGAGGGGCAGTTCACCACGGTGAAGCCGGGCAGGAAGCCGGCCAGTTCCGCCTGTTCGGGACGGCGCAGGAGATGACGAATGAAGAGCGCGTGCCATGCGAGCTCCGTCACCATCCGGACGTTGAGCCGGTGCGCAGGGTCGGCCCCGGCGAAGAGATCCTGCACGAAATAGTCGCGGCCCGCCATGTGGGCGAACATGTCCGCCTTCAGTCTTGCGAAAGCCTCCTTCGCCATGGGCGGGTTGTTCTCCCACCAGATCGCGTCCTTCACAGAAGGCTCGTCGACCACGAACTTATCCTTCGGGGAACGGCCCGTGTGCTTGCCCGTCGTCGTCAGGAGTGCGCCGCCCTGGCCGATCTCTCCCTCGCCGCGCGCAACGGCATGCTGCATCAGCGCCGGTTCGAGAAGGTTATAATGGACGGCTGCGAAGCCGCCCGCGCCAAGGGCTTCCAGCGGCGCGTCCGAATTGTGGACGCCAGTGACTGTGGTCGGTTTCGGACCCGTGTCCATGACGGCGCGTTCCCTCTTCTTCTGCGGGAGGCCTACGCCGCCCCGCCCTGATGTCCCGGCTCACAAAGGCCCCGCGCCGCCGACGATGCGGGCCGGGAGGCTCCGCCGGTGATTCGCGCAACATTCTTGCTTCCGGGTCCTATATCAGAACGATGACAGGAGCGAAGCCCGCGATGTGCGAAGGATTGGCGCAGGAGCCTGGCGCATTGCGGCGGCGCCCCAGCGCTTGTATTGACGATGTTAAGATAATCACGCGGGGAGGCACGGCATGCCGGTGATAGCGCTGGTGGACGATGATCGGAACATCCTGACCTCCGTTCAGATGG